>JAFIHQ010000143.1 GCA_017849315.1 Treponema sp. | reverse complement strand
AGTCTCTACAAAGATCTTAAGGTCGATCAGGTCGCGGACTACTTTGTTTGTAAAAATCATGATGCCTTCGAAGATTATCAACTTCTGCGGTTTGACATGAATCGTCTCCGATGTTCGCCGATGGTGAACAAAATCGTACGTTGGCATCTCGATTGGCTCTCCACGACGCAGCGCTTCGAGGTGCTCCACGATCAGATCATTGTCGAAAGCGTCAGGATGATCGAAATTGAAGGCGGTTATATTGGTGTTGGAGACATATTCGGCCGATTTGTAGTAGTTGTCTTGCGGCAGGAACACAAAGTCCGAGACCACTTCAGAAATCTTGCGCACAATCGTTGTCTTGCCGGAGCCCGAACCGCCACAGATGCCGATTACTTTTACAGGGTTCATACCAAGAGCCTATCATGAGCTTTGCGACTTGGTAAACTACGAAACAACCCCACGGGTATCAGTCCACAAGCCTAGAACCAAGGTGTGTCGAAGGCCCCGGAAAAAGCAACTTCGTTCAAATTTTTGCGGGAACGAAGCGAATTCTCAGCCACGCGCAGATTCTCTGGCAATTTTGCTTCGTCTCCCGGCCAGCCCACAGCCAGCACGCAAAGCGGCACATATTCTTGGGGTAGTTTTAAGATTCGGCGCAGTTTTGAAGCAGAGTAACCGGCTAGAATATGCGCAATAAGCTCTTCGGCCTGGGCCTGAATCTGCATGGCCATAACCGCCTGACCAACGTCGAAATATGCGTAGTCGCGCCCTTCGTCCAATCGGCAGTCCAGATGTGCGGCCGTGGCAAACGTAACAAGCACCGGAGCTTCCAGCGCCCATGCATTGCCCTGGTTCAACGTTGCGGCAACAAGTTGATAATGTGGAGTGTCTTGAGCTTTTTCAATGACGATCATGCGCCATGGTTGGTTGTTGAAACAGGAAGGCGCCAAGGTGGCAGCGACCAGAAGACGCGTCAGCACATCTTTCTCTATAGGTTCGGGCGAAATAGCGCGATAAGATCTGCGTTCTTGCAGCTCCGGAAGAATTCCCATTCCCCGCTCCTTATCTTTTTTGTCTGGGATCTCTCTTGTCTGGACGATCGAATCTGGACGATCGAGCACTTAGCCTTGAGAGTTTGACAGCAGGTAGGCTTCGACATCATCGACCATAAAATCTGGAGTCGAAGCACCCGCCGTCAGGCCAATTCTATCATAAGAAAAGACTTCCGGGGGAAGTTCCGCGGCAGTTTCTATATGCCAACAGGGTTTCCCAGCTTCGCGGGCTTTAGTGGCGAGTCTCTGTGTGTTTGCAGAATTCTTTCCACCAACGACAATTACACCTGATACTTCATCAAGAAGTTCCGAAAGGGCTGCCTGCCTTTCTTCAGATGCCGGGCAAAGCGTATCCACTACGAGGCATTCCTTGGCGTCAGTCTTAAGTGCTTTGACGATTGCCTCATACTCGGAGCGTTGGATTGTGCTTTGTGCAAGAATGCCAAGCTTCTGTTCTTTGAGCTCTGGGTGCCGGACGAAAAACTGTTTTGCTTCCTCTTCATTTTGTACGACGAGCGCGCCAGATACCTGGCCAACCAGGCCTGCAACCTCTGCATGATCTGCGTCTCCGGCAACGACGATGCTATAGCCCGCGCCGGCAAGCTCGCGCGCCTTCTTTTGGCTCCGCAGCACCCGCGGGCACGTCGCATCCACCACCCTCGCCCCCGCCCTTTCCAGGTGCTCAAAAACCTCTGGCGGCGCCCCGTGCGCCCGAATCGTCACAATTGCCCCATCCACCTGCGCGTCGAGCTTGCCGGCATCGAACTCTGCAGTATCCAAAATGCCTACCCCGCTTTTCTCCAGCCGTTCAGTCGCCTGTCTGTTATGGATAAGTGGGCCATAGCTCAGCACCTTTTTCCCTTCTCGCGCTCCTTCCTGGCCAGCTTCCTGGGCTAACTCCAGCGCGTGTCGTACGCCAGCGCACATGCCGAGCGTCTTTGCTCGAATTACCGTCATGATCTAAGTATATCCTCAAGCCCAAAAGCTGTGCTATTCCCGCTTGCGGCTTCTTCAAATAATGGTATACTAGCGCTTTGCGATTTGAGGATCGCATATAACGACAGCGCTTGGGTCGCGCAGGTGCGGCCCGCAGGGCGGTTCTTCGCCGGTTGTGAGCTCCATATGGGTTTTCTATGGATTCCATATTCGGGCACGCAAGCTGTTGAAGATCGCGAAAGGAAGATAAAGTATGGATCAAAAAACCATTGTGGTGGCGCTCGGCGGCAATGCCATCATCGAAGAAGGTACCGAGGGTACCATCGAGCAACAGTTTGCCAATACGCGCAAGAGCCTTTCTGCCATCGTCGGCATGATCTCCGATGGTCATAAGGTCGTTCTGACCCATGGCAATGGGCCGCAGGTGGGTGTTCACCTCATTCAGAACGAAGCCGCTTCTGCACAGGTTCCTCCTTCGCCCCTCAACGTCATCGTCGCGGACACGCAAGGTTCTATGGGGTATATGATTGCCCAATGCCTTAACAATGCACTCGTCAAAGAAGGTGTAAGTAACGCGGGGCTCACCGTCGTTACTCAGATTGAAGTAGACCCGGCCGATCCTTCAATGCTCAACCCCACAAAATACGTTGGACCGTTTTATCGGGCTGAGCAAGTTGATGCCCTCCGTCAGCGAGGCTGGGTTATAAAAGAAGACCCGGGACGAGGCTTTAGACGTGTGGTTCCCAGTCCCACTCCTCTCGATGTTGTAGAAAAATTGACGATCAAAGATCTTATTGACGACGGTAAGGTGGTCGTGGCGGTGGGAGGGGGTGGAGTGCCAGTCAAACGGGATGCTGATGGCACGCTCACCGGAGTGGACGCGGTTATAGATAAAGATCGGGCTTCCGCGCTGCTTGCCAGTCTTATTGGTGCCGATGAGCTCATTATCCTTACTGGCGTTGACAAAGTGGCTATCAACTACAGAAAGCCTGATCAAAAGGTCTTCGATCACATGACTGTGGCCGAATGCGAAAAGTACATGGCCGAGGGTCAGTTCCCCAAGGGTTCGATGGGGCCAAAAATCGAAGCCGCATGCGACTTCATACGTCGCGGTGGCGCCAAGGTGATCATTACCAGTATGGAAAACGCCACTTTGGCAGTAGAAGGTAAGGCAGGGACGGTAATTACCGCATAAAGGCCGGCAATATCAAGTCTGGCCGATTCGAGCTTAACTTGACGTGTCGCCTTATTCCATGCTAGCGTTTCGCGATATTTCCTTAAAGGATAGCGTATGAATGCAATCTTGCAGAACCTGGTTCTTCTTCAGACTGCCCCTGCCACCACGGGCAGCACGAATTCCACAGGGCAGATGATATCCACGATTGTCACCTTTGGCCTTGTTTTTGTCGTCTTCTACTTCCTCATTATTCGTCCTCAGAACAAGAAGCAGAAAGAAGCCCAGAAGATGATCAATCAGATGAAGAAGGGCGACAAAGTGGTCACGATCGGCGGCATCCACGGTGTGATTCAGACAGTAAAAGAGCAGACTGTCGTTGTAAAAGTCGACAATGACGTGTTCCTGGAGTTTTCCAAGTCAGCCATTTCTGCGGTCACGCCAAAGGCTGAAGAAAAGAGCGAAGTAGAAAAAATAGAAGCCGCCGATTCCAAGGCCGACGACAAGTCCGAAGACAAGCCCGAGAGCGGCAAAAAGAAGTAAGGCTTCTCGTTTTACAGCCTTTGCAGCTCGAGTTTTTCGCGTGCTCAATGCGCCTTATTTCTTAGTGTTGTAAGTTTGTTTGCTGAGTTTGCTGAATCGTAAGTGCGGAACCTAATGTGTGATTTTTATACTTTGGAGTTACCGGAATGAGTAAGACTCGTCGCCTGATCATCGTTATTGCGGTACTGGCAATCTGTTTTGCTTTTCTCTATCCATCGCTGCAATGGTACTTCTGGACCCCGAAAGAGGACCAGGCTATTGCGGTCGGATCCAGGGAGCAAATTCGTGAGTACTCACGGCGAACGGCGTATTCAATAGTTGGAGATTTGAAAGCCAAAGCTGCAGCTGGTGATACAACAGATCTTTCCAAGGAATACCCTCTCGAGATCCAGTTGGCCAAAAAGGCCTACAAGGATTCAGGGCGTCCATTGCCCAAGGTGTGGAATGCCGAAAGTATTCTGGGAGCCTATCAGAACGAGAAGGCTATCTTCGACGCCATAGAGGCCAAGTACAGGGAAAAGATGCTCGGCCTAAAAAGCGTTCACGGTCGTGCCTTGCAACTCGGTCTGGATTTGGCAGGCGGCATGTCAGTCGTCATCCAGGCTGATTTCCAGGATACTGCAAAGCGCGTAGGGCATGAGCTCAGCGCAGCAGAACGTGAAGATGCCATAAATCGTGCGCTTGAAACGTTGAATAACCGCATAGACCAGTTTGGTCTGAGCGAGCCTGTCATCCGGCGCCAGGGTGCCGACCAGATCTATGTGGAAATTCCTGGGACTGCGGATCCTGACAGGATCAACTCTATAATAATGGGCAAGGGCAATCTTGCGTTTTATATTGTCGATACGGATGCCACAACGGCCCTGAGACAGTATTTGATGCAAAACCCGCTTGGCGTGGATGAAAAAACGATGACGGTTGCCCAACCTGGCATCGTGCCAGAAGGCAAGATAGTTCGAAAAGTCTATACCAAAGACAGTTATGGCCTTGATGAGTTTACCGGCGAGTACATGGTGCTGGAGAGCACCCCGGGTCTGGACGGTAGTCACATCCAGAGCGCGACGGTGTCTGTGGACTCGATCACCGGCAAACCGGAGACGAACTTCGTCCTGGACAAAGAGGGCGGCCAGATCTTCTACGATTTGACCTCCAACAACGTTGGCAAGACCCTGGCTGTTGTCTTGGACGAGAGGATAAAGTCCTACGCGGTCATTCAGGAGCCGATCCGCGAGTCGGTGAGGATTTCCGGCTTCAGCGCAGACGAGGCTCAGTCGCTCGCTACGCTGCTTAGGACGGCGGCGCTCCCTGTCACGCTTTCCGTCGTCAATCAGCAGGCGATTGGTGCTTCTTTGGGAGAGGATGCGATCAGGCAAGGAGAAAAGGCCATTATCATTGGACTTTTGGCAGTTTTTCTGTTTATGTTTGCGTACTACAAAGGGGCTGGTGTCAATGCGACGATTGCACAGATCATCAACCTTTATATCATGCTTGCAGTACTGTCCGCCTTTAAGCTGACACTTTCGCTTCCGTCCATTGCGGGCTTTGTGCTGACGATTGGTATGGCGGTTGATGCCAACGTCGTTATTTTCGAGCGCATTAAAGAGGAGTTACGAGCCGGAAAGTCCAGGAAAGCTTCCATTGATGCAGGCTTCCATAAGGCATTCTGGGCGGTCATGGATTCGAATATCACGACGATAATCGCAGCCTTATTCCTTGCACAACTCGGTTCAGGAACGGTGCAGGGCTTTGCAATGTCCCTGGCTATTGGCAACATGACGAGCCTTTTCACCTCGCTCTTTGTTTCGAGGCTGATTTTCGATTTTGAGACGGATGTGCTGCACATGAAGCATGTCTCTATTGGCTGGGGGATCAAATAAATGAAACGCGTCATAAGATTTAGCCGCTTT
>JAFIHQ010000142.1 GCA_017849315.1 Treponema sp. | reverse complement strand
GCCGCTTCATAAGGCGGTGAAATTGACCTATGCACCTTCGATTGCAGAAGAACTCCTAAAGGCAGGTGCTCCTGTCAACGCCACGAATGGTGACGGCGATACGCCACTCATGATCTGCGTCAAGGCTAAGACGTACGATTATGCCAAAGCCCTTGTCGATGCGGGGGCCGACGTCTTTTTGCGCAACCTCAAGGGTGAAAGCCCATTGTCCGTAGCTGTAGTGCAAGGTGTCACGGCAATAGACAAGATAGTTCTGCAATCCAATGTTTTGCAGCGTGACAACAACGGCAACAGCATTATTTCAACGGCTATTGTGCTTGGTGGCTCTCCAGACGTGGTTTCGCTCATTCTTGCCAGGGGAGCTGATCCGAATGTCAGAAACAATGCCGGTGACAATGCGCTCCATCTTGCAGTCAGGAATAATCTCAAAGCGCAAGGGCTTTTGCTCCTCAATGCCAAAGCCGACATTTTTGCCCAGAATGTAGCCCAGGAATCACCGGTTTCCCTGGCGCTGACTGCGCAAGGCGGGCCTTACGACTGGTTTTTTACTCCCACTGTCTTGGCCGCACGCGACACCAATGGCGATACGGTTGCGCATCTCGCCGCAAAAAAGAATCTGCCAGACGGGCTCGAGTATCTTAAGCAAAAGGGTGCAGCCATGGATGCCGTCAATGCAGCAAAAGAGACTCTCTTGCATGTGGCCGTAAAGGCAGATGCCGCAGATGCCGCCCGATATCTCATAGCGAATGGTGCCAACCTTTCTGCGCGTGATATCAACGGCAATGCACCACTCAACGTCGCAGTCCTAGCCAATGCAAAGACATGCCTGCAAGTATTGGTGCTTTCGGGTGTTGACCTTAATACTCGGAATTTTAGTGGTGAATCCCCCTTGCATCAGGCCGCCAGAACAAAGAATTTGGATTTTGTCAGTTATCTTGTAGAACGGGGTGCCGCCCTTGAAGTTCAGGACAACCGTGGGTTCACGCCGCTCGCGCTGGCTGCCAGGGACGCTCAAACCGCAATTGTACAATATCTTTTGAAGGCACATGCATTTGTGGATGCAAGAGACTCTACAGGCTCAACACCCCTTCTCTATGCCGTCGACGTCGCTCAACTTGATCTTGTGCGTACATTGACTCAGGCGAATGCAGATATTCTGGCAAAGAACGCAACTGGCGACTCGCCGCTTTTGCTTTCTCTAAAAAAGGGCGGCGCCATCCTGCGCGAACTTCTGTCAGGACCCGCTTCTGACAGGGCGGACGCAGATGGCAAGACTCCGCTGAGGCAGTTGGTCGATTCACAGGCACCTGCCGATGCCATCAATTTGGCATTGAGTTTAGGCGCAAACCCAAACTCCCGCGATCGTTATGCAAACACGCCACTTCATGCAGCTTTGAACAATAGAGATTATGTAACGGCAAAGGCGCTGGCTGTCAGCAAGGCCGACCCCTTTGCAAAGAACTATCAGAGCATCACCCCCGTAGCTCTTGTCATGAACGACTCGGAAGGGCTGAAGGCGCTTGTACAGGCGGCGGGTATCGATAGTGTGGACGCGATGGGCGAAGGCTTCCTTCACTACGCGGTGAGAAGCGGCAATGCAAACGCGGTCAAGCTTCTTCTGGCGCTAGGAGCAGACAAAAACCTCAAGAACATCGCAGGGGAATCCCCGGCCGATATCGCCAAAAGTAAGGGAAATCTGGACATAAAGTCGCTGCTGCTTTAGACGCGCTTTAGAAAGTCGAAAGTCCGACTCAATCTGAAATGGAATGTGGTGTGTCAGTAATCTTCCAGCTCTTTTTTCTGTCGCAGCTTTTCAAGAGCCCGTTTTTGAATTTGTCGGACACGCTCCCTCGTGATGCCCAGCACTTTGCCAGTTTCTTCAAGGGTCAAGGGGCCTTCTCCGGTTAGACCATAGCGCAGCTGAAGCACTGTCTTCTCCCGCGAGTTGAGGCTGCGCAGGACTTGTGTCAACACTTCTTTTAGTGCGGCGGTGCTTGTCTCGCTGAATGGATCTGGGCTCAACTCGTCCTTGATCACATCCGAAAGCGAGGCGTTGTTGTCGTCGTCTATGCTTACGTCCAGACTGGTTGTGTTCTGGGAGAAACTGATTACTCGCATAAGCTTTTCTTCAGACATCTCGAGCCTTTTTGCCAATTCCGCGACTTCAGGCGGACGCCCAAGCTCCTGTGTCATTTGTCTGGAGGCGCAGTAACACTTCCTGATAGTGTTGAGCATGTGGACAGGAACTCGAATTGTACGCCCTTGATCGGCCAAGCACTTGATAATGGCTTGCCGTATCCACCACGTCGCATAAGTCGAGAAGCGAAAACCACGCGAGTAGTCAAACCGGCTTACAGCTTCAAGAAGGCCAATATTCCCTTCATCGATAAGGTCCAGAAGACTTAAGCCCCGGTGTTGATAGTTTTTAGCTATCGAAACGACCAATCGCAGGTTGGAGGTGACCATCTTTTGCTTGAGCAGACATAGCGCCGTTTCTATGTCTTGGAGCCGCTCGCTTTCTTCCGTGTCTGTCAGGGTCCAAGACTGGAATTCTGAAGTTTGGTCGCATTCTTCTCTCTGCCCCCCCCTTTGAGCAGTCTCCTGTTGGCGTTTCCGCTCTTCTATAATCTGATCCTTTTCTCTTTGGAGGGAGGCTATCTGCATGCCGATTTTCTGTTCTTCTGCCATATCGAGGAGCGGGAACTGTGCTATTTCCCGCAGGTAAAAAGTAAGCGGATCCCTATCCTCACTCTGTCGCTTCTTCCGCTTGTTGCCCGTCATCAAAGATAGGAGGTCTTTATGTATGGCGCCGTCGTTGGGCGTCATTGGCGCCTTTGGCGGCTTTGGCTCTGGCATCTCAATGCAACCCCTTGAAGACAGACTACCTGGCTCCAAGAGTATCATGATTTTGAGGAGAACAATAGTCGAAATATAAAAGAATTATAACTTAGTCGCGCGGTGCCAGCGCAGGATCTATGGGTTGGCCATTTCTAAACACAAAGAAATAAGCAATGGGCGTGCCATCTTTCGGATCCAGGCCGATTTTGCCGAGCTCAGTACCGGAATTGACGCGGTCTCCGGTTTTGACGCTGAGTGCCTCGTTGCCACCGTAAACATACACATATCCAGATTTTGCCTGAACAAACACAACTTGGTTAAACCCACGAGAAGGCCCAGCAGAAACGACAGTTCCAGAGGCTACAGCCTTTGCAGTCTCACCGGGTTTTACACGTATCATTACACCTTCAAGTTTGCCGTCCAGATACATCGCCTTCCCTGTGGCAGGCCAATTGAGATTCATGTCGACCACACGGTCTTGAGTTTTTACCGGGCTTGGTAAGGGCACGCTGAGAGCGGTAGAGGCCGGAGCGGACGAGCCAGTGGTAGCAGGGGCTGTGGTGGTAATGTTCCCGGTGCCGGTTGTGCCTGTACCTCCCGTAGATGCAGATGACTTCGCTGTTGTTGTCGTTGTCGCACTTGTTGTTGATGTCGATGCGGGGGCAGGAGCAACGCTTGGCGCAGCAGGCGTAGATTGTGGCCCAGGCGTAGATTGTGGCCCAGGCGTAGATTGTGGCCCAGGCGTAGATTGTGGCCCAGGCGTAGATTGTGGCCCAGGCGTAGATTGTGGCATACTAGTTGGTTGCGAAGCGGGAGCCGGTTGCGAAGCGGGAGCCGAAGCACCTGGAGCCGGTTTCGAAGTGGACGAGGCCACCGATGTACCCTGAACAGGCTCTTGCGCAGGTATTACAAGAGTATCTCCCACTTTGAGGACATAATCAGAGGATAGCTTGTTCGCCGCGAGCAGGTCTGCAATCGAAATGCCATAACGTTGCGCAAGGCCATACAAGGTTTCTCCTTTTGTAACCTGATGGACCGAGGGGATTATAAGGACTGTACCTGCCTTGACCTTGGTTGGATCCGTTATCCCATTGGCTGCGGCCAAGGCTTCATATGGGACATTGTATTTCTTTGCTATCGAATAGAGCGTCTCCCCTTTTTGCAGTGTATAGGTTACAGAATTCTGACCAAAGGCGACTCCTAAGGCCGCAAACAGAAAAAACGCGACAGCAATTGCTTTCTTAGACTTCATCGACTTCATCTTCACTCAATTCCTTCCAGGAGTACTCTGTGGATCTATCATTTTTCTGCATTCTCCAGTCTTCACTTATCTTCTTCTCTCTTCTTCATCTATTGTATCGGCAATCAGAAGGCATTTTTTAAGCCTAAACCCCAACGCCGGTTCTCCGGGGTATAAGTTCTCCACCACGTGCTCTCCGACTTGAGCTTGTGAACGACGTATGACGAGGCCTTACACCTTTCGTCTCATATGCTGGCCTTTTCATTTCTGCCGCAAATCGGTAAAATTAGTTATATCACGTCAGAGGAGAAACATCACAATGTCTGAGCGTTCGGCTTTAAACAATGCCAGGTTTGCTTACGTTCCCAAGATGCCAGAGGTCTTCTCGGCCGCTATTTCCGAAATAAAAGCGGTGCCCACAGAAGCCATAGAGCCTGATGTAGACAAAGAAAGCCTAAAGGCCATCTTTAAGCATAGCTACGGTAAACCAGCCGTAAAGTTTGTGCAAGGCACCAATGTTGCTGCAAATAAAGCCCTGACCGTAGGAGTTCTGCTCTCTGGCGGTCCCGCTCCAGGCGGCCACAACGTTGTTGCTGGCCTCTTTGATGGCCTAAAGCGCGGTTCCCCTGGCTCGCGTCTGATCGGATTTAAGGGTGGTCCAGGTGGTCTCGTCGATGATTCCCATCTTGAACTAACTTCCGACATTATAGACTCATATCGGAATACCGGTGGTTTTGACATTGTGGGCTCTGGGAGAACCAAGATTGAAACTCCGGAACAATTCGAAAAGGCCCTTACCAACGCGCGCAATCACCAACTCGATGCGCTTGTCATCGTTGGGGGAGACGATTCCAACACGAACGCTGCGCTTCTTGCTGAATACTTCGCCGAGCAAAATGCACCGATTACGGTAGTTGGTGTCCCCAAGACTATCGACGGCGACCTCAAGAACGAATGGATCGAGGCTTCTTTTGGATTTGACACCGCCACCAAGACCTATTCAGAACTGATCGGCAATATATGTCGAGATGCAGCTTCGGGCAGAAAGTACTGGCACTTCATAAAACTGATGGGCCGTTCGGCTTCGCATATCGCCCTGGAATGCGCGTTCCAAACCCGAGCGAACGTGACACTCATCTCCGAAGAAGTTCAAGCAAAATCGATGAGTCTGGCACAAGTCGTCGAAGTAATCTGTTCATCTGTGGCAGCAAGAGCCGCAAAAGGAGAAAACTTCGGAGTTGTGCTGATTCCTGAAGGCCTGATTGAGTTCATTCCCGAAATCAAAGTGCTTATCGACAACATAAACGACCTGCTTGCGAGCGAAGAAGCGGCATTTAAAGCCCTCAAAGATGTGAATGCTCAGCGAGCCTTTATTCAGAACAAACTGCCAGAAGAATCCGCCGCAGTGTTCGCTTCCTTGCCAGAGCAAATTCAGGCACAACTATGTTGGGATCGGGACCCGCATGGCAACGTGCAAGTTTCTCGGATAGAAACAGAAAAACTCCTGGTATCCATGGTGCAGACAAGACTTGCAAGAATGAAGGAAGAGGGGTCCTATAAGGGCAAGTTCGACTACCAGACTCACTTCATGGGCTATGAAGGCCGATGCGCCTTTCCTTCCAACTTTGATGCCGATTATTGCTATTCGCTGGGTTTTACAGCCTATTTACTTGCATTATATGGTTTCTCTGGCTATATCGCTTCTATACGGAATCTTGCAAGCCCTGCAAGCGAGTGGATACCTGGTGGCATTCCGCTTGTTTCTATGATGAATATTGAGCATCGACATGGAGCAGATAAACCTGTTATCAAGAAAGCTTTGGTCGAACTTCAGGGCAAGCCTTTCCAGTACTTTGCCTCGCAGCGGGACAAGTGGGCTCTTTCTTCTGACTATCGGCTGCCGGGAAGCATTCAGTACTTTGGACCACCTGCGGTTACTGACGCTACCACAATGATGCTCCAGATAGAACGGAGTTAACGAATGAAAAGATCTTGGCGGGCAAAACGATACTTTGCCGTGTTGACAATCAGTCTGGCCCTGGCAACTGCTGTTTCCGCTCAGGAAATAGTGACTGCCGAGCAATTCTTCGCCAAAGTATCGGACCGTTATGCCACTATTAACGACTATACGGCTCAGATACAGATAAACTCGGGTGGCCAACTCATGGCTGGAGACCTCTGGTTTAAGTCGCCGCAGCTCATGAGGATCGATTTTCGGCAGCCGCCAGACCAGGTAATTGTATTTGACGGGCAACGACTTACGGTCTATGTTCCTCAGTACAGGGCCGTGCTTCAGCAAGACGTGAGCAGCGACAGTACCGGGGCTGGGGCAGCAAGTCTTGCAAGCAGAGAAGGGCTTGCCATGATGAAGCGCAATTATTCCATTGCATGGGAGTCTTCGCCTCAACCTGTCCCACTGGACTCAGGTTCTTCAGAATTGGTGCAACGATTAGTTTTGACCAGAAAGTCGGCATCCGAAGGTTTTAAGACAATCAAAGTCTCGGTCTCGCCCGATACACTGCTCTTCCGCAGGATCGAAGGTTGGACTGTAGCGAATGAAAAGATTACCTTTGACTTTACAGAGACCAAGTTGAATCAGAATATTCCTACGTCGAAGTTCTTGTATGATGCCCCTGCGAGTGCAAGCGTGTATAACAATTTTCTGTTTCAGTAAGTAGCTGCTGACTACAGTGTGGCAATGCCGAGAAATACGACTGCATTAAGGAAGGATTTTGGATGGCAAAGATAGGGGCTCAGTTACAGGAGACTAGACTTAAGAAGGGCCTAACCCTCGATCACGTGGCCGACGATACCAATATCAGTGTCCGATTTCTTACCAAAATTGAAGCCGACGATTTTACAGGCTTTCCGGGGGAACCCTACATAGTTGGCTTCATAAAGATCTACGCCGATTATCTGGGGCTTGATCCGGATTCCGTCGTCGCCACCTATCGTCAAAAAGAAAGTGCTGTGCCTTCCCAAACGGGAGGTCTCGACACAACAGGTGTGAGCTCCTCCACTGCCAAACAAGACCGCAAAGAAGATATGAGCACGAGCAGGAATGCTCTGACTGCGGAGTCTGAAGGTGCACCAGAACAAAAGCCGGCAACCAGTAAGCCCGCAGGACGTCCAAAGAAGATTCTGGGCATCGTGGTTTTGCTCATTGTAGCGTCAGTGCTTGTTTTTGTGGCCATTCGACTCAAGCCCCGGGAAACAGCGGCAGTGCCCGACAGTCAAGCTGCCAAGTCAGTTGAATATCGTGTAGAAGGAACGCCTTTTGAAAAGCGATTGTTCCCTGGTGACAGTCTTGTAATTCCTTTGGGCGACGATGTGTTTAAACTGACTCTCGATTCTATCGACGAAACGGTCAACCTAACGACGCCCTGGGGGCCCTTCAAATTGTCTATCGGCCAACAGGCTCCAATCGACATGGATAAGGATGCCAAGCCCGATGCCACAATGACAATTGTCGATTATGAAAAGAATAGGCCCGATTCCGGAGCGCTCTTACATTTGGAGATAGCAGATAACCAAAGTGCCCAGCCGGCACCGGGCGAAGTAACGGTACCGGACTCGGTGCAGACTCCCACTCAGCAGAATTCTACTCAAGGAAAAGCGAGTACACCTACTGTGCTTTTCAAATCCCCCAAAGGGCCCTATCCTTTCGTGGTCCAGGTTAGCTTCCGTGGAAACTGTATGTTTCGATACGAAGCTGATCGAAAGGAATGGGTAGAAAAATACTATCTGAAAGGCGAAAACCTCACCTTTAACGTCAACTCCTCGCTCACGGCTTGGGCGTCGAATGCTCAGGCAGCCAAGCTCGTATTTCAAGCTTCTGGTGGCAAGACCGCGGAGATGGAAATGGGAGGTCCAGGACAGATTGCCGTCAAGAAAGTATCTTGGTCGCAAACTGACGGTGGCTGGGCTCTCGTCGCCACCGACCTCGATTGACCGATTGTCTCAGTTTGGCTGGGCAAGAAAAATGGACGGGATGATAAAACGAGACGAGAAATGATAGGAGAATCGGCTGTAAGCAAGCCGAACATTGAGGAAATTGCGTGAAATTCTATATTGACCAACATGGCTGTGCCAAGAATCAGGTAGATGGCGAGGAGCTCGTGGCACGCTTGGAAGCCGAAGGGTACGAATTCGTACCAAATGGCACCGATGCGGACCTTATAATCGTAAATACCTGCGGTTTTATCGAGTCCGCCAAAAAAGAGTCTATTGAAGCCATTGCCCAAATAAAGGGCACGTGGCCGGACAAAAAAGTGCTTGTTGCCGGCTGCCTTGCCCAGCGCTACCCCAAAATACTCTTGGACGAGATGCAAGAAGCGGATGGCATTTTTGGCAACAATGACCTTTCCCAAATAGGCGAAGCCGTGCGCAACACGATGGCAGGAAAAAGGACGGCGCTGACGCCATCTGCGCCTCAAACAACACAGACCGTCTTTTTTGAAAGAGAAAGGCTTTTCGATTTCCCAGGCACCGCACACGTGAAAATCACCGAAGGTTGCTCGAATCACTGCAGCTACTGCGCAATTCCCCTCATAAGAGGCGAACTGCGCTCCAGGACCTTGGACGATGTAGTGAGCGAATGCAAAAGCTTGCTGGAGCGTGGAATTTTTGAACTCAACCTGGTAGGCCAGGACTTGAGCGGTTATGGCAAGGACCTTAACGGTGGCGCCAGCCTCTTGCCTGAACTCCTAGAGAGGCTCTCGGCTCTCAACTATGACTTTAGAGTGCGCATCCTGTATATTCATCCCGACCACTTTCCTGAGGCGATATTGCCAATCGTGGCCAAAGACCCGCGCCTTCTGCCCTACTTTGATTTGCCTTTCCAGCATGCCTCGCCGCGCCTTTTGCGCGCCATGCACCGCTTCGGTTCCGAAGAGCGCTACCTCGAACTTATCGAACACATCCGCGCCACGTTACCCGACGCCATGATACGCTCCACATTCCTTATCGGTTTCCCCGGCGAAACGGACGAAGACTTCGCTATCCTGCAGGATTTCCAAAGAAAAGCGCGGCTCGATTGGCTGGGGAGCTTCACCTACTCACGTGAAGAAGATACGCCCGCCTATTCCATGCCGGATCGAGTGCCCAAAAAGGTAGCACTTGCGCGCCAAAAGCAGATCGAGGCGGCGCAAGAGCCTATTACCACCCAAAGGTTGGAACGGTTTATCGGCCAAGAGCTTGAAATTCTGGTGGAAGAACAAGTCGATGGCTCGTCGATGAGCCTCGGGCGCGCTTGGATGCAGGCGCCCGATGTGGATGGCCTCACCGTAATTGAGAAATCCCTTACGCCAGGGACCGTTGTGAAGGCCAGGGTCGAAAGCGTCAACGGCGTCGACTTGCTCGCTCGGGCACTCGGCGTGGTAAACAGATGAGTGCAAACTTACCCGCCTATTTGGAGTCGCTCAATCCTGAACAGCTACAAGCAGTCCTGCACACAGGCGGGCCTCTTCTCATTCTGGCTGGCGCGGGAACCGGCAAGACAAGGGTGATTACCACCAAAATAGCCTACCTTGTCAAAGAGATAGGGATGAGTCCCGAATCCATTCTGGCGGTGACCTTCACCAATAAAGCCGCACGGGAAATGCGCGAACGCGCCATGCAGATCGAGCCGGCATGTGAAAGATCCACAATCCGCACTTTCCATTCGTTTGGCGCATGGTTCTTGCGCCGCAATGCGGCAGCCGTCGGCATCGACTCGAACTTCGTCATTTATGACGATGACGACTCTGCCCAGCTTGTCAGAACGATTCTTCCACAAGCCTCCAAACAGGAATGCGAACACTATGCCACCCTTATTTCCAGGGCTAAGGATTACAACATAGAGCCCGACTCTCCTAGCTTGGACAGGCTTAGCCAAGAAAGTAATTTGAGGCGCATCTACACGATGTACGAAGAGCGCCTCCGGGCCACAGGCAACGTGGATTTTGGCGACCTCATCCGGCTACCTGCCCGCCTTCTTGAGTCAGACCAGGTTATCGCGCGCCGCACACACCAAAGATTCCGCGTGATCCTTGTGGATGAGTATCAGGATTCGAATGTTGCTCAATTTATTTTGCTACAAAGACTTGCTTCGCAAGAAACCTATGTGTGTGTCGTCGGCGACGACGATCAGTCCATTTATCGATTCCGCGGCGCCGAGGTAAGGAATATCCTTTCATTCGCGAACTCTTTCCCCGGGACGACCGTAATAAGGCTGGAACGCAATTATCGCTCGAGCCAGACTATCCTGGACATCGCAGGCAACGTGGTTTCCCACAACAAGAACAGGCTGGGCAAGACGCTGCACGCGACAAAACCGGGTGGCATCAAGCCAGAACTCGCCCTCTTGGACGACCAGGATCAGGAAGTGGAGTTTTGTTCGCACATTGTCAAGAACCATGTCAGGGCGGGCGGCAGGTTGTCCGACATCACTATCCTTTATCGTACCAACGCGCAGTCTTTGGCATTTGAAAAAGAATTCCCGCGCAAGAAGATCAATTACAAGATTGTCGGTGCCCTGCGATTCTACGAGCGCGAAGAAGTAAAGGATGTACTTGCCTATCTTTCGTTCCTGCTCAATCCACGGGACGAAATTGCATTCCGACGCATCGTAAACAAACCGACCCGCGGGCTTGGGGAAAGTAGCGTCGATATGCTTTTGGAGGATGCTCAGCAGAGAGGAACCACGATCCTGGAAGCATGCCTGGCATGTCAGACTTCGCTCAAGGGCAAAGCCAAGGCTGGCATGGAAGAATTCCTGGCAGTCATCAAAGAGGCGTCGGAGCTACTCAAGCCCGGGGGCGAAAAAACCGATAAGGGAGAAAAATCCCTCAGCGTAGTGCTGGAAACAATAATAGAAGAGAGCAAGTTGGCGGAATACCACAAGAACAAAGACGAAATCGCTGGAACACAGAAACTCAGCAACATGGAAGAGCTCGTCAACGCGGCATCGCTCTATCCGGCAGTGCAGGAAGGACTCGCGGAGTTTCTGGAGACGATCGATCTGGACAGAAGCCTGCAGGCAGTCGAGGACGAAGACGCCACAGACGCCGTAACGCTGATAACCATGCACAACACCAAGGGCCTGGAATTCCCAATTGTCATAATAACGGGCTTGGAACAGGGGCTTTTCCCGCGGGACGACGAATCCGGTGACGAGCTTGAAGAACAGCGCAGGCTCTTTTACGTTGCATTGACCAGGGCCAAGGATAGAATTTATATGACAGCTTGCCACTGGCGGCGCATACATGGCAGGCTTTTTGAGACACAGCCGTCGCGGTTTTTGACGGAGATAGACCCATCCCTGTATCGTCTATGGGGAGAAATGCCACAAACTGAATATCGCTCCTTAAGGCCCGGCAGTGAAGCCGCGCAGGCTAGAGGAGCATCGCCACCCACCGCTCAGGGGCGCAACACAGCTCAAGTACTTGGGATCCGCGAATGGAAAGTCGGCATGAAGGTCTATCACGACGAGTATGGACAAGGTGTCGTCATCAAGACCACGGACAACGAGAACTCCGGCCCGCTCGTTATTGTTCAATTTGAGACTGGCAAAGTGGGACAATTCTTCCCCAAGTACACAAAAAAGCTGGAAAAAATCCAGGACTAGCCCACATGGCCCTTCCACTCAATAGTTCTGGGCATCTGTGTCAAAAACCGTTTTGCCCGGTGCAAATCTCTCCAAGTCGGTTTTGGCGCGAAGTTTTTCAGCTTCATCTTGAGTAAGAATGATCTCCTTAAAGAGGTAGCCGTCTTCACTCACTTCCGCGTTCGACCAGGCAGCAAGCTCTTCGGCAATTCTGTCCACAGCGTTGGGGTCGGCCGGTTTGGCTTCTTCGATGCTTACTTGCACTTCTTTGGGCTTGAACCACGTTTTGGCTGAAGCGACTTTCCGGGTTACAATTCGGCGAAGATTCTCGAATTTGATAGACTCGTTTTGAACCTTGAGGCGCCCACCCCGCACCGCTGGAATTATCCAAAAAAGCACCGAGAACACAAGGGGCACGAGCCCGAGTCCCCACGCTATACCTGAGGCGGGGTTGGCCACGCCAAAGGATTTCAAGAGATATGCCGTCGTAGAGTATAAGTATGACAAACCACCCCTCAACGCTATTCCATCGACCGTGACCGAGTAAAAAGCATTGCCCACGGCAAACGCATTGTAAAGGTAGTACCCTCCAAATGCCAGGTTGAAAACATTGATCCAATTGAAGATCTTGTTGAGTTTTGGTTCGTTTGATGAGAATCGGCCAAGCTTCTTTAGGGCAATCGTCGAGCCTTCCACCTCTGGTGTTTTGTTCACTCTTGTAAGCAGATTGGGAAAACTGTAGTAGATGACACCATTGTCGGTAACTTCCGGGCTGCCCTCAAATTCGAGAAGATATCGGTTGATTGCGTGCTCAGCTTCATCAGGTTTTAGTCCGGTGATAGCAATGAATTCTGGCATCGTTATTATTCCCTTGTGAGACTGCAGGAAAGCCAACACCGATTTTTTCTCGATTTCGTCCCAATGTGCGTTGGGGTCACCGTCGCCAAACACGAACGAGTAGATGGATTTATAGAGCGGTTTGCGTGGTTTGGCTCGAGAAAGCGCTGCTTCTGAATCGTAGGGGCTTCCATAGGGGCGCCCGTAACCAGCGCGTTGTGGCTGTGGCTGTCGGAACAATTCTGAGTAAAACCAAA
This sequence comes from Treponema sp., assembly GCA_017849315.1. Taxonomy (GTDB): domain Bacteria; phylum Spirochaetota; class Spirochaetia; order Treponematales; family Rectinemataceae; genus JAFIHQ01. Next base: position 2,175 of record JAFIHQ010000142.1, on the reverse strand, counting down.
GCCGAATAAAGGAGTCGAAGAGACGTGAGGTGAGGTAGATGCCACCTATGCCCATTCCTCCACCAGAGTGACTCCCGCGGCTGTCGCGGCGGTCGCTTGACCCGCCGCCGATACTGCCTCCCATGGAAATTGCCATGGCTACCAGCAAAAGCACGATAAAGATGACAAAATAGCCAACGAGCATGAGCATGATCCAAATCTTGAATCCCAGCTTGAATGCCGCTACAGCTCCTTTTTTTGTGGATTTCCAAAGTTTTTTGAGTGCAGGTCCCAGCCCCTTGTATCGGCTTTTCATCCCTAGGGGAAAAGAATAGAGAATTTCTCCTGAGTCTGTCACCTTAAGTCGACCATTGTATTCGTCGACTACAGCCGGCAATTCAGCCTTAATTTGATTGAGAGGAAGCCCTGTTAAGCCTGCCAAGTCGGCTGTGGTGGCCATCATACCACGCGATTGAAAACTCTTAACTAATGTTTCACGTACCCTGTCTGGATCGTAGTCGTATACCTTGCGAGATTCTTTTTCCACGGATTTTCCTTTAGGTTAATGGTTTGTTAACGTTCTAATTTCGCCCTTACCTTTGCTTCGTAAAAAGTAGTCGCACATCTCATCCCACCTCGGACTTTCGCATTGCGAGCGCGCGACTGTACAAGGCGGTGTACTCGCTTGCAGATTTCTCCCAGGAAAAATCGCGAGTCATAGCCTTAAAACGCATCAGGTCGATGTGCTCCTGCCGATTGTACCAAGCCCAGGTAGCCCACCCGATAGTATTGTAGAGTGCTTTCGGCGTTAGATCATCAAACATGAAGCCTGTGCCTTCCCCAGTATCTTGGCAATAATTCTCCACAGTGTCTGCGAGCCCTCCAGTCCTGTGCACGACCGGCAACGTGCCATAACGCAAAGAATACATTTGGTTAAGGCCACAGGGTTCGTATCTGCTTGGCATGATGAAAAAGTCCGAGCCTGCTTCGATAAGATGGGCTAAACGCTCGTCATATCCGATTCTTCCTTTGAAATTGGCAAACCGTTGAGACAAAGCCCTGATCTCGTCCTCGCACCACTTATCTCCCGAACCAAGGACAGCCATCTGAACATCCATGTTCGCACAGACTTGAGGCAAGGCTCCATAGCCCGGGCCAAACATTTCGGCAATCCCTTTTTGATCGGTGAGCCGGGTTACGATGCCAAAAAGCGGGACTGTCGGATCGGAAGGCAAACCAAGAGTCTCCTGGAGAACCAGTTTGCACACAGCTTTGCCAGAAAGATCATCCACTGAGTAATGTGCAGGCAAGTATTCATCCGTTTCGGGATTCCAGACCTCTGTATCGATACCGTTGAGAATACCAACCAGATCTCTGCTGCGGTGTCGCAACAAGCCATCCAATGAAAAACCCTGACTCGGCGTCTGAATCTCGCGGGAGTAAGTCGGCGACACAGTAGAAAGGCAGTTTGCCGCAGTAATTCCAGCCTTTAGGAGGTTAATGGCATCGTGAAACTCAAAGCCTGACCCAAAGAACTCTCCCCAGTCCAAACGGAAAAAGGGAAAGTGCTCCTTGGGATAGACTCCCTGATAGCCAAGATTGTGAATCGTAAGCACGCTGGCGGTTTCCCTGAATTCGGTCTTTTTTTCAAGCGTCTTGAGATAGACAGGTACGAGCGAAGTTGGCCAATCGTGCACGTGCATTATGTCTGGAATCCAACGAAGTTTCCGGCAAAGCTGAAAAGCTGCGCGAGACAGCAAAGCGAAGCGTTCTGGGTTATCCAAGTACTCCTGATCTGCGGAATCGCCATAAACCCCTGACCGACCATAGTATTTTTCATAATCCAAGAAATACACAGGAACATCGGACTTGGGCAAAACAGACTCATAGACGGCCGTCCAGTGCTCCTCAGTACCTATTGGCACGCCCATGCCGCCTTCGAGCGATTCGAGCGATTTCCTGTCAATAAAGTAATAGCGAGGGATTAGAATTCGCACGTCATGGCCAAGCCGGGAAAGCGCCTTTGCCAGAGAAGTGACCGCGTCACCCAGACCGCCAGACTTTGCAAAGGGCATGGCTTCGCTCGAAACCATTAGGATTTTCACTCTCGTCCCTCCAGGCTAATTGATGTAGAAGTCGACCCTGTCTACAAACCCGACTTGATTATAGGGTGCATTGTCCATCGCTTCAATCGGT
>JAFIHQ010000019.1 GCA_017849315.1 Treponema sp. | reverse complement strand
CTAAAATCGACTTTCTTCATTGCATTTTCTTTGCAGCCTTGTCATAGTATGGGCAAAATGAAAGAATTCGTTGTTTACACCGATGGCGGCTGCTCTCACAACCCCGGTCCTGGGGCCTGGGCCTTTCTAATCCGATATGGCGAACGTCTTTACGAGGACTCAGGCTTTGAAGCCGAGACGACAAACAATCGCATGGAACTTATGGCTGTCATCCGGGCGCTCAATTTCCTTCAGGGATTGCGAGCCAACTACGCAAGTCACGCGCCAGCCACTGGACTGCCAAGGCCTGAACTAAAGAACAAACCCAGCTCGGACCCAAGACCGGCTGGCCTGCCCTCCTGGTATTTTGCGCCTGTCAGCATCTACACGGATTCCCAGTATGTGCGCAATGGTATTACAAAATGGATTGAGGGCTGGAAAGCCCGTGGTTGGCATACCGCCGATAAGAAACCAGTAAAAAACCAGGAACTTTGGGAGACGCTGGATTCTCTCGTTCAAATTATACACCCCCGCTTTTTTTGGGTGGAAGGCCACGCAGGGAACCCGGATAACGAGCGTTGTGACACACTTGTGCGAAGCCTTGTCAAAAGCAAGGCCCCTTGAGCCCACTTGGCGCTATAGCCGACTTGGCGCCATAGGCAATTCGGCGCCATATTGACAATGGCCTCTTTTTTGGTCTAGCGTAGCGCAAGTGTTTTCGGGACGTAGCCTAGGGGCTAAGGCGTCTGCTTTGGGAGCAGAAGATCGGAGGTTCAAATCCTCTCGTCCCGAATCAATCAAAGTCATTAGATCTTGGAGCCTGTCGGGCACTTCGCCCGATTGAGTTGCGTATTCTGTGCCAGGGATCATAGCTCAACTGGATAGAGCAACTGCCTTCTAAGCAGTAGGTCGGGCGTTCGAGCCGCCCTGGTCCCATTGTTCCTTCTTTTTCCCTTAAATTCTTTCTTAATGCTTGACCTTAGTTCTTGGCGGACTCCTTGGCGACACTACATTAGCCCTCAGTTCTTGGCGACACTTCCTCTGTTGACAGCTGGCGTTTTTGATTTATAATTGTGCGATTTCCTTGTTCAAAAAATAGGGATAGTCGAATTTTTACCACCCTGTAAGGAGTTGTTATGCCGCTCTCAACTGACCAAATCAGAAACATCGCCATAGCCGGACATGGGAGTACCGGAAAGACTACGCTTCTTGAACACATGCTCTTTCAGAGTGGCGTGATTTCCAAGCCAGAAACCATAGAATCGGGCAAAACTGTCAGCGATTATGGCGAAGACGAAATCGCCCGTAAAATCTCGGTACGAGCCACTTTAACTCACTGTATCTACAACGGTAAAAAACTAAACTTTATAGACACACCGGGATCTTCCGATTTTGTCGGCGAAGTAATCCTGGCTTTTAGGGCGTGCGAAAGCGCCCTACTCCTCATCGATGCCAAGTCTGGCGTTCAGATTGAGACGATCAAACTCTGGCGAAACCTCGATGCCAAACAGAAGCCCCGTATGCTTTTTATTACGCGCATGGACGAGGATCGTGCCTCTTTTGACGCAGTGCTCAAAGATGTAAAAGACAAATTCAAGGTCAACCCCGTCCCGGTTACCATCCCGATGGGTGACGGTCTTGAGTACCGCGGTGTTATCGACGTCATCAACGGCAAAGCATACATGCGCCCCTCCTCGCACGATCAGAAAGAGGTTGCTGCCGAAGTGCCTGCTGAATACAAAGACGCCGTAGAATCTGCTCGAGTGCAACTTTTTGAGGCTGCTGCAGAAGGTGACGATGCCCTTATGGAAAAGTATCTGGAACAAGGCGCTTTGACCCAGGAAGACATGTTGGCAGGCCTTGCAAAAGCATTGGCTGAAGCCAAGATTGTCCCCGCCTTTGCCGGCTCGGGAGTTCTGAACAGTGGCGTTGCAGCCGCCCTTGAATTCCTCTCGAAAATTGCGCCATCTCCATTTGCCTTAGCGCCAGAAGAAGTAACCGATGCCGATGGCAATAAAATGTTGATCAATGTCGACCCCAAATTACCTGCCACAGCGATCGTCATTAAAACGCAGATAGATCAATTCTCCGGGCGACTGTCCTTCGTCAAAGTGATAACTGGAGAACTTGCCCCGGAAATGGATGTCGTCAATGTGCGTGATGGCCGCAAGGAGCGGCTTTCCAAGCTTTACACCATGCAAGGCAAGAAGCTGGAAGAAGTCCCTTCGCTCCCCGCAGGAGACATCGGGATCATCGCAAAATCCACGAGTCTCAAGACAAACGATACGGTTTCTACTTACGAGAAACCCTTTGCCTACGCTCCACTCAAAATGCCGACGCCTGTACACCTCTTGGCGATTTCGGCTGCGAACAAAAAGGAAGAAGACAAACTCAACGAAATGCTGCTTAAGGCTGCCGAAGAGGATCTTACCTTCCAGGTGAACTACAATACGGAGACAAAAGAGACAGTTATAGCTGGCATGGGTGATCTTCAGATTAACATGATTCTGGACAAGATCAAGAATGCTACGAAGATTGTAGCGGAGACGAGAGTCCCTCGTGTTGCGTACCGGGAGACAATCACCAAGAAGGCCACTGCAGAGTATACCCACAAGAAGCAATCCGGTGGGCACGGCCAGTATGGACGCGTTGTCTTCGAACTAGAACCTCTAGAACGTGGCAAGGGCTATGAATTTGAAAACCGAGTTTTCGGCGGTGCAGTCTCCAAAGGCTATATGCCTGGTATCGAAAAAGGTATCCATCAGGCCATGGAGGCAGGTGTTGTAGCAGGTTATCCTGTCGTCGATACCAAGACAGCTATCATAGACGGTAAGGAGCATCCGGTCGACTCTTCTGAAATGGCCTTTAAGCTGGCTGCCCGTGGTGCCTTCCGCGAGGCCATGCGGCAAGCGGCCCCTGTTCTGCTTGAGCCAATCATGAACCTCACCGTATACGTCGAAGAAAAGTACCTCGGTGACGTCATGTCCGATCTCTCGGCGCGACGAGGCAGAATCTCTGGTCAAAACCCCATCGGTGGCGGCATTGTGGTCATAAATGCACAGGTCCCACAGGCAGAGCTTCTGCGCTACGCTATCGACCTTCGATCTATGACCTCAGGCACAGGATCTTTCGAAGTTGAGTTCTCTCACTACGCGCCGATTACCGGCAAAATTGCAGATGATGTCATCAAAGCGGCGCAGGCCTTTAGGACTACAGAGGCGGAAGAAGAATAACCTAAGCAAGATTCGTGGAATCGGACCTTTGCAGGGAGGCTGCCAAGTTTATCTGGCGGCCTCTTCTTTTTTTTGAAGGCTTTCGATTTCCTTTAAGAACTCATCGGGTGTCTCATACTTTCTATAAACAGAAGCAAAGCGGATATACGCAACCTTATCCAGGTCGTAAAGTCGGCGCAAAACCATGTCGCCTAGAGCTTCAGTAGAGATTTCGTTGCTTATCTTTGCGCGTTCCGCAGCTTCATCCTCAATCTCGTTTACAAAGTTTTCTATAGACATCTGGGAAACAGGTCGTTTCTGGAGTGCCCGTACAAGGCCGCGCTCAATCTTTGCGCGATCAAAAGGCTCCCTTCTGCCATCACGCTTTACGACCATGAGGGGTTTTTCTTCAATTCGTTCATAACTGGTAAACCGCAAACCACAAGAGAGACACTCTCGTCTGCGGCGAATAGCATCACCGTTTGCAAGGCTGCGTGAATCTATGACCTTATCGTCCAAACTGCCACAATGTGGGCAACGCATCGTGTTTCACTCCTTTGTCGACTTCCCATAGGGGTACAACTTCAATATATTAAAATATATGATCGTCTGGTAATGCTGTCACCTGTGTGATGGGACATTCCCCAACGGGAGGGAGAAAACATGGCATTTTCCGACAAGTTTAAGGACATAGTGGAGAAAGGCATCGGTACT
>JAFIHQ010000141.1 GCA_017849315.1 Treponema sp. | reverse complement strand
TCCTGCCAACAGAAGGCCCACTGCCGCGCTTTGTTTGCCTTGCATGGCGAGCAAAGGGGCAAGAAGCACTGGTATAAGTGCGATGTACCGAGCGACCCACGCCCAACCATAGACCCAGACGATTGGTTTTTTGCTGGTGAGTCGTTTGCCCAGTGGCATAAAAAAGTATGTAAAGTAGGTTATGGCGTTGAGAAGGCCGACTGTGGCATTCGATGCCCCCAAGCGCAGCGCAAACAGCGTTACAAACGAACCTGAGACCAGTACGAATGACACCGAGTTGACAATATTGAAGATATAATAGTCGTTTCGGGCTTTCTGGAGCCTGCTTGGAGAAAGCGGTTCGGCCATATGCGGAGTATACTACATTTCCGGTTCAAGCGGAATTCTAGCCACGCTGAATATGGCTAGACTTTCTGCCCTTTTGCCTCGTCCCAGAGATTTTCCATTCTCTGCGAAAGAGAAGGATCGGGTGTTGTGCCATCCTTCTTGAGCTGGTTTTCTATGTAATGGAATCGTTCGGTAAATTTCTCGTTGGCGCGTTGAAGTGCCAGCGAAGGGTCGATTTTGTAGAATCGAGCCAGGTTTACTGCAGTAAAGAGTAGGTCGCCCATTTCCTGTTCCAGGCGGTCGTAGGCTTGCGTGTCTTTGGCGGCAGGGGAGTCTGGCGCGTCTGTCCAGAATGGCGCGTCTGTCGAGAACGTAGGCAATGCGCTTGCGGCTTCCTGTACTTCTTTGCTTTCTTCAACAAGCTTATCCCAGACTCCTTTGCTGTCTGCCCAATCAAAACCGACTTTTGCCGCTTTTTTCTGAATCTTATAGGCTTTTTCCAGCGGAGGGAGGTGTTTGGGCACGTCATCCAGAATGGAGTCCTTTTTCCTACGTCCTTCTTTTTTCTCCTTTATTTCATTCCACTGTGCAACAACCTGATCCGGAGTGGATGCGTCCGAATCGCCAAAAACATGTGGATGACGCCGGACAAGTTTGGCAACTACCGCATCGAAAACGTCTGAAGCCCGAAGCGATCCATCTTGCTCGTACATAGAAAGGGTCATCGTGGCGAGCATAAAGAGGTCACCAAGCTCTTCCTTAGTGTGCTCTGAGTCTTTGGCTGTAATAGCCTCAACCAGTTCGTAGGCTTCTTCAACAATGTTATTGCGGATAGACATCGGTGTCTGTTCTCTATCCCAAGGGCAACCGTCTTGAGCGCGCAAGCGGCTAACAATGGTGTAGAGCTTTTTAAAGCCCTCAGCTGCCGGTGTCGCGTTCGTAAGAATAGTGTCGGCATTTAGTCCTGCCAGCGTCCTTAGCGTATCTTTTTGATCTTCCATAGTTTTCTCGTGCAGGACACGATAAAGTGAGATGGCAAAACATACAAGAGGTCACCGAACTCGGCGGCGCCGGTTTGGCGCCCGCATGCTAATCTACGAGTGTGTATTTTTCGCACTTCGCAAGCAACATGGCTTTGTCGTGCACATCGAATTTCTTGTAAACGCGGGCAAGCGTGTTTCTAACAGTCGATTCGCTTACCCCTGAATTTGCTGCAATTTCTTTTATGGAACAACCTTGCATTAAGTCCTTTAGGTATTCGCTTTCAGTTTTGCTTAATCCAAGTTTACTGAGCGACAACTCAGGTTTGCGAGGAATAGCTTGCCTCGTTTCTGAGAAAAGGTTGTATAAAAAGAAAGTAATGCCGGCTGAAGCGCCGACAGTGATTATCATGTTGACGGGAGGGACTCGTTGATAGATTCCAACTACAACTTGGCACAAACAATAGTAGGAAACCCAAATCGCTATCTTTCTCTTTTCATGCTTGCCATGTGAATAAAGAAGGTTTGAGAGCGAGGTCCCACATACAAAAAAGTAAAAGCTAAGAATGTTGGCTATATCAGCTAAAACCATGGGTGCTGGAATAAGTGCAAACAGAATTATTGGTTGTAACCAATAAAGACTTCGTATAAAGGCGCTTATCGACAACAGCATGGCCACAAGGCAGACGCTTATCCTAAAAGAAGAGCGATTAAGCAGAGTGGCCATCAAGAAAGCCGAGGACCGTGTGCCTTGTGCCCAATAAGGCGTCAGAAATGAAAGGGTAAGCAACGCTGCTAAGAAGCCGGTTCGTGTAAAGCTGGTTTCACTGGTGTTGTCAGTTTCCCTGATGTTCATTTTTCGTGCCTTCTTTTGAAATCTGTGCCTTACGACTAGGTTTCGCTGCTACAACGGGCAGTTTGAGCTGGTTTTTAAAGTTTGGTTATATCATGGAATTTTGACGGACAAAAGACAAAATTGTTATCGAACGCAAATTTACGATTTTGGGTTTCAACTAATCACCGCAAAATGGTGCAATGACCTTACTCTGACGGTGAGGAGGCAACAGGATCGTGAAGATCGTAGTACTGCTTGTGGTGTTCGTTTCAGACGGAATGTCTTCACACAAGGATGCATGCATCCGCCTTTAAGGCCTATTCTCCGGTCTTGGCGAAGCAGGTGATGACAAAGGCGACACTAGCTCCCAACACATCGAAAAGCATATCAGCAAGCTCAAAATGCCGCGTTGCGGTAAGAAGTTGCAGTGTCTCGGTTCCGACAATGAAACATAGAACGGTCAGCGCAAACGCTGTAAACCTTGGGTGGCGTCTGTGGAACTTGGTATATTCGAGCATATAGGCAAGGGCAAAAAGAAAAAAAAGTATCGAATGGACGAGTTTGTCGATGCCTGGAAAGGACGACATGCCCTGATATGTAGAGCTGGGTACCAGTAAGGCAACCAAAATGAGAATACCACAGAGAATCGTGAACTTGTAGCTCCTCAACACACCCATAGATAGAACACCATAGTGGAGCTTCTCGAGATGGTCAATCCCTGGAAGGCGAGTCAAGAACGGCGACAAGAAGGACAATGACAAGAAAAAGAAAAAGAAAAAGGGCACCCCTTGTGGGGTGCCCTGAACTCAATCTTTACCAGCATGCCAACACGGCATGCAGATTGGATCTGTCGGTTGCTGTTCTGTCAGAACGGCCTGTCCGCCAAATAGCGGTACTCCTTGTACCTGCGCTCGATAAGCTCGCGCTGCTTGGCCAGTAGCTGCGCCGCGCGTTCCGGATTGGCCTCGCGCAAAGATTTGAAGCGCACTTCGGCGTACATGTAATCTTCGAGCTTGGAAAAATCCGGCTCTTTGGAATCGAGCTGGAAGGGGTTCTTGCCTTGAGCCTTGAGCCTCGGGTCGTATCGGTACAGAGGCCAGACGCCACAGTCGACCGCGGCTTTTTGCTGATTCATTCCCTTTTGCATGTCGATGCCCTGGTTGATGCAGTGGGAGTAGGCGATGATCACCGATGGACCATTGTAGCTCTCAGCTTCTCGGAAGGCCTTTATCACCTGGCTCATGTTGGCGCCCATGGAAACCTGAGCCACGTACACGTAGCCATAGCTCATGGCCATCATGCCGAGGTCCTTTTTCATGGTCTCTTTACCGGCGGTTGCAAACTTGGCGATAGCGCCGACCGGCGTTGCCTTGGATGCCTGGCCGCCCGTGTTGGAGTAGACCTCGGTGTCCAGAACGAGAATGTTGACATCTTTAGCAGAAGCGATGACATGATCCAAACCACCGTAGCCGATATCGTAGGCCCAACCGTCGCCGCCGATAATCCACACGGATTTTCTAACCAGGAAGTCGGCAACATTGACTAGTTCTTGCGCCCATTCGGCCTTTTCTGCGCTGAGCGACTGCTTTAAGGTGGCGACCGCAGCTCTTTGGGCCTCGATGTCGTCGTCGGATGCAAGCGGGTTAGCGAGGATCTTGTCGGCAAGCCCGGCATCGACGCCTTTGTCTTTTGCAGCGGCAAGAAGCTCGCGGGCGTACTCGGCCTCTTTGTCCGAGGTGAGGCGCATGCCCATGCCGAATTCGGCGGCGTCCTCGAAGAGGCTGTTGGACCACGCCGGGCCACGGCCATCGGGGCGAGTGGTGTAAGGCGTGGTTGGCAAGTTGCCGCCATAAATGGAGGAGCAACCGGTGGCGTTGGCGCATAGTGCCCTGTCGCCGAAGAGCTGAGACATCAACTTGATATATGGTGTTTCGCCGCACCCTGCGCACGCGCCGGAGAACTCGAAGAGTGGCCGCTTCATGGCGATGCCCTTGGGGAAGGCCAGATTCAGATACTTGGCCGGCGTATCTGGGATATTCATGAAGAAGTCCCAGTTGGCCGCTTCCGTTTCGCGCAACGGGGCCTGGTGCTCAAGATTAATTGCCTTGCGACCAGGGTTGGCCTTGTCGATAGCTGGGCAAATGTTCACGCAGGCGCCACAGCCGGTGCAGTCTTCGGGCGCAACCTGAAGCGTGGCCTTAAGGCCTGCGAATTCTCTGCCGCGGGCGTCCGCGCTCTTGAACGTGGCAGGGGCTCCTTTGAGGTACGAGGGATCATAGGCTTTGAGGCGGATGACCGCGTGCGGGCAGACCATGGTACAGTTGCCACACTGAATGCAGATGTCCGGGTTCCAAACGGGTATCTTCTCGGCAATATTGCGCTTCTCGTACTTGGTGGTTCCGGTTGGGAAGGTGCCGTCTTCGGGCAGCTTGGACACGGGGAGTGCGCTACCGCGCAGGGCGATCATCTCGCCGAGCGACTCCTTGACGAATTTGGGCGCACTGGCCGGTACCGGTGGCAACATGTGTTTTTGAGAGTTCGCTGCGCCGATCTTTACTTCGTGCGTCGCGTTCAGAGCCATGTCTATGGCGTCTAGGTTTTTCTGAACGATATCGGCGCCTTTTCGGTGATAGGTCTTTTCCGTGTATTTCTTTATGTAGGCGATGGCTTCGTCGCTCGGCAGGACGCCGGAGATTTTGAAGAACGCGGTCTGCATGACCGTGTTGATCCTGCCACCCATGCCAGCTTTTTCTGCAATGTCGACGCCGTCGATGACGTAGAATTTGAGCTTCTTGTCTATGATTTCCTGCTGAACCTCTTGTGGCAGCTCATCCCAAACCTTGTCGGCCGGGTACGGGCTGTTTAAAAGGAAGGTGCCACCATCTTTGGCGTTCTTGAGCATGTCGATCTTTTCCAGGAACGAGAACTTGTGGCATGCGATAAAATCAGCCTTCGTAACAAGATAGGGCTTGCGGACCTGTTTGGGGCCAAAGCGCAGGTGGCTTATCGTGTACGTGCCGGCTTTCTTGGAGTCGTATTCGAAATACCCTTGTGCCCAGTTACTCGTCTCGTCGCCGATAATCTTGATCGAGTTCTTGTTGGCGCCGACCGTGCCGTCCGAACCAAGGCCATAGAAGAGGCATTCTACCACGCCTTCTGAAGAAATGTGGAAGTTCGGGTCGAAGTCGATACTGGTAAAGGCCACATCGTCCTTGATACCGACGGTGAAGTGGTTCTTGGAATCCGCCGCTGCAAGGTTGTCGAACACGCCTTTGGCCATGGCGGGGGTGAATTCGTAGGAACCAAGCCCGTATCTGCCGCCGATGACTTTTGGCCATTCCTTGAAGGGCGCCTTGCCGGAGCCCATAGCCTCGCCGATAGCGGTGCGCACGTCTTCGTAAAGCGGCTCGCCGATTGCGCCGGGCTCTTTCGTTCTGTCCAGAACGGCGATGGACTGGACTGTGGCCGGCAACGCCGCGATAAAGCTGTCCACCGCGAAGGGCCTAAAGAGATGCACCTTGAGCACGCCGACTTTCTCGCCGTGAGCGTTGAGGTAGTTGACCACTTCCTCGACCGTGTCTCCACCGGAGCCAATGATAACCACGACGCGCTCGGCATCCGGGGCGCCGACATAGTCGAAGAGCTTGTAGCTGCGTCCTGTGAGGGCGGCAAACTCGGCCATGGTCTCTTCCACGATCTTGGGCGTCGCAGTGTAGAACTTATTTGTCGCCTCGCGCCCTTGGAAATAGACATCCGGATTCTGGCTCGTACCGCGAATGGAAGGATTCTCTGGAGTAAGTCCGCGGGCCCTGTGAGCGCGCACCAGATCATCAGGAATCATCTTTTTCATTATATCATAAGGAATTTCTTCAATTTTTTGCACTTCGTGTGATGTTCTGAAGCCATCGAAGAAATGAATGAAAGGCACACGGGCTTTGAGTGTCGCCGCATGGGCAATGAGCGCCATATCCATGACTTCCTGCACATTGTTGGACGCAAGCATGGCCCAACCTGTCTGCCGGGCGGCCATGACATCCTGGTGGTCACCAAAGATGGATAGCGCCTGGGCCGCGACCGCTCGAGCCGCAATGTGGAAGACCGTAGAAGTTGCCTCGCCGGCTATTTTGTACATGTTGGGGATCATGAGAAGCAAGCCTTGAGAGGCCGTAAAAGTGGTAGAGAGTGCACCAGCCGTCAACGCGCCGTGCACAGCACCGGCTGCTCCTGCTTCGGACTGCATCTCAACGACCTTGGGGACAGTTCCCCAGAGGTTTTTTCTACCCATTGCGGAGAATTCGTCTGCGGACTCTCCCATGGGCGAAGAAGGCGTGATGGGATAGATCGCGATAACTTCTGAGCAGGCATGCGCTACATATGCTGCCGCTGCGTTCCCGTCGATCATGACCATGTTCTTGGTATCTGCCATCGCAAATTCCTTTGATTGAAGATGGGGATTCTTAGGCTTTGGTCAGCAGAAAAAACCTATTGAGCAGAAATATGAGGTATATAGAATGAAATGTAGTACGACTCAAAAGATGATCGGCCGACAAAAGCTTCTTTAGGATACCCCCTATTCCGAAATATATCAATATATCTGGTTCGATATTATACTCAGCTATATGAAAGTTCTTGTATTGGCTGGTGGCATTGGCTCTCGTTTTGGCGCTACAAAGCAGCTTATTCCTGTCGGTTTGGCGGGCGAAACCTTATTGGAATATAACGTCTATGACGCGCTCAAGGCAGGATTTGATAGTCTTGTTTTCCTGATAAGAAAAGAAATTGAAAGTGATTTTGCCTCGCAGGTCTTAGCTCGGCTTCCCAAGAACGTTCCCGTGCAGCTGGTCTACCAGGACCTCTTGCTGCAAGTGCCAGAGCCGCTCGAGGCAGAGCTTGCCGCATGGCTGCGGAACAGCAGCAGTGGAGACAATGGTGCCTCTCGAAGCAAGCCCTGGGGCACAGGGCACGCGCTTCTGTGCGCCATGAGTGCCTTTGCGGGCCCCGCTTCGGGGCCTGGCAAGGAGCCTCTCGGGAAGCCTCTTGGGGAGCCCTTCGCAGTGGTAAACGCCGATGATTTATATGGGCCGAGCGCTTTTGCAGTTGTGCACGATTTTCTTGCTTCCACTGACAGCTTGGAAGTCTCTACCAAGCAAAAACAGCAAGCGAAAGTGCCACTCAAAAATCAGTTTTGCCTGGCAACGTATCCTCTGGACAGCGTCGTGCCACCCCAAGGGAGTGTGTCGCGGGCGCT
>JAFIHQ010000018.1 GCA_017849315.1 Treponema sp. | reverse complement strand
ATCGATTCCAGCAGATTGGAAGACGCAAGTGCCAACTTGGATGAACTCTTTGCGGATATCAATGGCATCCTGGTGCCGGGCGGCTTTGGGGAGCGCGGTATCGAGGGCATGATCCTGGCGGCACGCTATGCACGCGAGCACAAACTGCCCTACTTTGGCATTTGTTTGGGCATGCCGGTGCTGGTTATCGAATATGCCCGCGAAGTCGTTGGTTGGGAAGCCGCTCATTCCACCGAATTCTACAAGACGACAACGCATCCTGTTGTGTGCCTTCTTGAGGAACAGGTGAACGTCAAAAATTATGGCGGTACTATGAGGCTTGGCGCCAACGATTCGGTCACGAAGCCCGACACCAAGATCCGCAAGGCCTATGGGGCTGAAAAAATCGTGGAGCGGCATCGACACAGATACGAAGTCGCAAATACCGCAAGGCCGGAGCTTGAAGCCAAGGGGCTTACGATTTCTGCCACGACACCAGACGGTGAACTTGTGGAAGCCTGCGAGTGGAATGACAACCCCTGGGGTGTGGGTGTACAATTCCATCCCGAATTCAAATCGAGACCGACAAAGGCTCATCCGCTCTTCAAGGCTTTTATAGCTGAATGTGTCAAACAAAACGAGGCAAAAGCGGGGCAATGAGGCAGAGGTATAGTGTGCCGCGCCCTGTCTGCGCCCGGCCAGTCTTCGTCTTTCTTCTCATCGTGATGTTCGGGTGTATTTTGTCAGGCTGCTCGATCGGCGACGACGTGGAGCCTGAACAACTCGACACCAAGGAGATGCCGGACATCGTGTTTTCAAATTTTGCCCGCGAAGAAGTCGAAAATGGTAAGGTTGTTTTTACTGCCAAAGCCGAAAAAGCTGAGCGATACCAGGATAGAGGCATTCTTGTCGTCACTAAAATGCAATTCGAGATGCGGGGCAGGGATTCTGGTAAACCGATAGCCAAAGGAGACGCTGACAAGGCTATTTATCACGAAGACTCGGGCGACATCGAATTCCAGGATTACGTGCAGATTCGTGTGTTAGACGAAGATGCGAGTTTTGAGGGTAAGCAGTTGCGTTATAAGGCTGCATCTGAGACTATAGAGGGTGCCATGGAGGATCCTGTGATCGCCAAGGTGGGAAAAGACCTTTTCTTCTATGGGTCCGGTTTCTTTGCTGACCTTCAAGCCGAGGCGTTTTCTTTCCGGAATGGAGTGCAGGGTACCTTGTTCCAAGAGTAGCATAACCCGGCGGTCAAGGTGTGCAAATAAGGTGTGTCAGTAAAGGCAGTGGGATGGTGGCAAGGGTGTATATAAGGAGGAAGGAATTGAAAAGAGCAAAAAACCGACATTCTTTGTCTAGACAATGCTCTTTGTCCCGGGGGGGCACACGAGCGGCCATCCTGCTCTGTGCGCTCGTCGTTCTGCTAACGCCAGTTGAGTTGGCTTTTGGGCAAGATACGGGCGGCGAGGCTAAGAATACGATAACATTTAAGGCTCGCCGGATGGAAAGCGTCATTGCGAAAGGTAAAGAAAAGACCGTGCTGATCGGCTCAGCCATTGTCAATACCGGGACCATACAAGTAACTGCAGATAGAATCGAACTTTCCGGCAAAGATTACAACGATATGGTCTGTGTCGGGAATGTGATGGTCAAGGACGAAAGCAAGGGGTTTCAGCTGACCGCCACTAACGTTGTCTATACACGGGATACCGAAGTCGGCATCGCTGAAAATCAGGTTCAGATAGAAGATTCGAAAAACAATCTGCTTCTAAAGGCGGAATGGGTTCAATTCGATCAAAAGCAATCCATTCTGGTAGCGAGAATTGCAGTGCATATTCTTAAAGAAGATTTTGCAGTACGGGCAGAGTATGCCCGGTATGACCGCAACGATGAGAGCCTGCAACTTTCTGGCGCGCCAGTTGCCTTGAACAGTGATGGGAAGCTCGCAGCCGAGTACATGTCTGGCAAGGCGGATCTCAACAATCTTTCTTTGAGTGGCGACGTCAGCGGTACAATCTCCACGACCAAGAAAGAAGCGGCGGAACCGAAAGAAACGGAAGGAACCAGTCCTTGAGCCCCAAAGACGCCGGTGTTCCTACCCTCGAAGTCCGAAATCTGCGCAAACTCTATGGCAAAAAGGTGGCCGTGGCAGATGTCAGCTTTCTGATGCAGTCTGGAGAGGTTGTAGGACTTCTTGGACCCAATGGGGCAGGCAAGACGACCGTATTCTACATTCTTGCTGGTTTTTTGCGCCCCACCGCCGGCAAGGTGATTCTTGACGGCAAGCTACTTAACAACATGGCAATGTATCAACGCGCCCGTCATGGAATTTCGTACTTGCCACAGGAACCTTCAATTTTTCGCAAGTTGAGCGTGGAAGATAATATTCTGGCCGTATTGGAAGCCAAGTCTGGTATGAGCAAGGCCGAGCGTAAGAGACGCGCGCAGGAGCTCATGGAAGAGTTCGGCATTGCTGCGCTTGCGCACCAGCCGGGCTATACTTTGTCTGGCGGCGAGCGGCGCAGAACTGAGATTGCGCGCGCTCTTGCCATCGAACCTAAATTCCTGCTTCTGGACGAGCCTTTTACCGGAATTGATCCGATCGCCATTCACGAGATAAAAAAGATCGTAGCAAAACTATCTGAGTCTGGCATCGGTGTCCTGCTTACGGATCACAACGTACGGGACGCGCTGGACATCACCGACCGCTCGTATATTATTCATTTGGGCAACATCATTGTCTCGGGAGATCGGGATACGGTGCTCAACGATCAAAACGCCAGAAGTCTTTATCTGGGCGAGCAATTCAGAATGTAATGAAGCTTTGTGGATGGCGGTTTTGGTGCTTTTTGAAATAAACGTTGACGTGTGATTTTTACCATGGTACATTAATAATCCAGCATCCGTATGGATGCTCCCACCACTATTTTAAGCGGAAGACAGATGCGGTATTTTGACACTCACGCCCACATCGGGCTAATTTACGATGACCCGATCGAACAACTTTTAGTTTGCCAGCAAGCAAAACAGGCCGGGGTAAGCAGAATTGTCAGCATCTGCAACAGCCTCGTCGACT
>JAFIHQ010000140.1 GCA_017849315.1 Treponema sp. | reverse complement strand
TGCCACTCGTGGTCGGCCGATGGCCGTTGTATTTCGCTGCTTAAAGTTTTGCTTTCCAATGTTTGCGCGTATGACTGTGCCTATTGTGTCAACCGTCGTTCCAACGATATCCCGCGAGCCGCGTTTGAAGAAGAGGAGCTCATCCGGCTCATTGTCGAGTTCTATAGGCGCAACTACATCGAAGGCGCATTCCTCTCCTCCGCTGTGACAGGCAGTCCAAACATCACCATGGAGCGGCTTATCCACGTGGCAAAGACGCTCAGAACAAGGGAGCATTTCAATGGCTATCTCCACCTGAAAATTATACCGGGAGCGTCGCAGGAGCTGGTACTGGAAGCTGCTCGTTGGGCAGATCGGGCCTCGGTCAATATCGAGCTGCCCAGTGCTGCAAGCCTTGCCCGCATTGCTCCGGATAAAACACCGCAGGCCATCTTCGGGCCAATGCGGGCCTTAGCCAGGGCCTCCGGCTTCGAACCTACGCTTGCCTCCGCGGCTAGTACAACGGCTGCAGCTATTGCGCCAACTGCGGACGCCGAAAAGAACGCCACCGCATCTACCGTATCTGCCGTATCTGCGGTCACCACTAACAATGCCACCGCTCTTACTGGGGTAATGGCACCTGCGGTCACAACTGCCGACGCCTTTGCAACTCCAGCCGCAATGCCTGGTTCCGCCGCGCTTGCCGGTATGGATGATCCAAGGCAGGGGCAAGGTCTTTCCGTGTTCGATGCGCGCCATGGGCGACCCCGCGATCCCAAAGCAGGCCTTATTCCAGCAGGCCAATCCACTCAGCTTGTTATAGGAGCAAGTCCCGAACCGGACACTACAATACTCACCTTGGCAGAAAACCTCTACCTTGCATTCGACGTTAGGCGAGTCTATTATTCGGCATTTATCCCGACGGGTGGGGATCCGCGGCTTCCGGCAGTGAGCGCCCCGCCGCTTGCCCGCGAACATCGGCTCTACCAGGCGGATTGGCTCTTTCGTTTCTATGGCTTTACAGCAAATGAGATTTTGGACGTCAACCACCCATTTCTCGACCTCGATATCGACCCAAAGTCAAGCTGGGCTCTGCGGAATCTGGCAATGTTCCCTATTGAAGTCAATAAGGCGCCATATCTGGATTTGCTGCGGGTGCCAGGAATTGGCCGAACCTCGGCCAAGCGCATCGTTCAAGCCCGGAGATCGGGCCCGCTCAGCCTCACGAGTCTGCCGCGACTCGGTGTTGTCATGAAGCGGGCACGCTGGTTTCTTACGGTTTCTGGCAGAATTATCCTACCAGACGATTTTGCAAGTGGCAGAGGCTTTGCAAATCCGAGGTCTCCACTCGATAATCCAGAGTTCTTGCGTTCTATGCTTGTCGATCCCAGGTTTAAGAAGCAGACCAGAAAGAGCCGGGCAGCAATGCAAATGGAGTTTGAATGGTAAACTTCGTGATGGAAAAGTGCAGGGAGAGACGATAGAAAAGATCTAGCGTTGCGAAAAATTCAGTGTTCCGAAAAATTCAGCGAGGTTGCAATGACTTTTTTGTACGACGGGAGTTTTCCTGGCCTTTTTTGCGCAGCTTTTGAAGCTCATGGAATCGCCCCCTCAGAATCCGATAAGAACCTGGAGTTTAAGTCCAGTGGCGCTGCAGCGTCCAGGGCAAGTCCGTCCCTTGTGACTCGAACCATGGAATTGTCATTCGATGACGAATTCCTTGTAAAGACTGACGTTCAGAAGGCACGGTATCTCTGGAAAGCATGTGCCGAACATGGCAGCACCAAAGCCCTGGGCACCTGTTATGAGGCCTTTTGTTCGGACTTTGAGATGATCGACAACAGTGTGGGCAGAATCCTTTGTCGGGTTTTGGAAGAAACCTCGAAGCCATTTGCGCTCGACAACTTGGGCGACGACGACGAGCTAAAGGTCGTAAAAGCGTCGGGACGTATACTCAATCAGGCAGAAAAGCTCTGTGGACTCTTGCGGTTTTCCGAATTGGCTGATGGCATTCTCTATGCCACTATAAGCCCGGACTGCGATATTATTCAGTTTCTCGCTCCTCATTTTGAAGCACGGTTGCCGCGCTTTAATTTCGTCATTCATGACAGAAAAAGGGCGAAAGCTGTACTGCACGAATCGGGGGCACCCGCCCGCGTCGTCGAGGGGCTCGACTTTGTTACAACCGGCGCAGATCTTGAAATAGACACGGGTGCGATCGACATAGGGATCGATACAGAAGTCGACACAGTAAAAAGCCCGCAGGCAGAATATTCCAGGCAGGAACTCGAACTGCGCCAGTATTGGCAACGGTATTTTTCTGCCATCGCCATTCAGGCTCGAAAAGATCCCAGACTGCAGGCCAATCGCATGCCCAAGAAATACTGGGCCGATCTGCCGGAGCTATCGTAATTCTTTTTTAAATGATAAGATGGTTTTGAGTGGACAACGATTCTGGAATAGCTGGAATGGACACAGAACTGCCGTGCGAAAAGTCACTTTGCATGGAGGAAGAACGGATGAAGTTGAAAAGAATGCTGGACGAACAGGGTTGCGCCAGACGAACTCAGAAAGCTGGAGCTAGACGCCTGGCGAGCTCGACCTTTGTGATTTGGGGCGTGCTTCTTTTTGCGCTTGTCTGTACCGTTTCAAGCTGCAATACTGCGGACAAGAGCAGCAAACTCGAAGTTGTCGGCGGTAAGCCAATCGTCTACCAGGCGGAAAACGGCGACAGGATGACGGCTCGATACTATTCGCTTTCGGACAAGAGCCTGGATTTTGTCAAAGTGACGATGCCGGATGGGAAAGAATACACACTTCCGCGAGTTCTTTCGGCCTCTGGGGTTCGCTACACCAACGATATGGAACTTGTCTGGTGGAACAAGGGCAACACGGCGCACGTCGAAAAGCGCGACGAAAATGGCGAGTGGCAAATCCTCTACAGCGAATGCGTGGAGGTTCCTGGCAACTGACAGACACTGCGCTCCTTGCACCTAACTGCGCCAGCTAGCCAGGATTTGTCTTTACCCTTAGCCTGCTGTCTTTACCCTTAGCCTGCTGTCTTTACCCTTAGCCTGCTGTCTTTACCCTTAGCCTGCTGTCTTTAGCCCTAGCCTGCTGTCTTTAGCCCTAGCCTGCTGTCTTTAGCCCTAGCCTGCCACAGACACAGGTTGTTTTGTGGCCGCTGACTCATAGATAGCGTCAATGATCTTCATCAGCCGAACCGCCTGATTGGGCGTATTGAGTGGCCGAGCTTCGCCGCGCATGGCCTTTACAAAATTTGCAACGTTAGCACGCCTTCCCATGTCGTCCTGTCCAGCTCCGAAAACCAAAGACCGTTCGATGATTTTGCCGTTGTCCAAAACGAACAATTTGCATCGATCTATGTATGAGTTCTTACCATTGTCTGCTGCAGCCCGGCCGAAGCCGTCTGTGGTGTCCGCTACCAAGGGTCCGCCCTGTGTAGAAAAGATGCGCTCCAGCGTGCCGCCCGCCCAAGCACCCTGAAAGGTGACTGATGCGCGCTCGCGCTCAACCATTTCTGCCCACGAAGCGCGAATCATCAGGCACTGGCCTGTCTTGAAAGTGACCATGGCATGGCAGGCCGTCTCGACATCCATAACAGCTTTCTGGCCGCCACCAGAAGAACTCTCGGCTTCGATCTGCTCGCCATAATCGCTTCTAAACGCTTCATCGTGCTGGAAGTTATAGAAGTTCGAGGCCAAAACGTAATCAGGCTTTGGGAAGTCCATGAAGTACAGCGCAAGATCCGCCATGTGGATGAGGTCGATCATGGCGCCGCCGCCTGCATATTTCTTGTTGGTAAACCATCCACCGTAACCGGGAATGCCCATTTGTCGCACCCACGCCGCCTGCGCTGAATTGATCCGCCCCACGCCGCCGCGCTGTATGAACTCCATCATCGCCTGCGCCTCCGGCCGCGCCCGGTTGTTGAAGTTGAACATCAGCACCTTGCCGGAGCGCGCGGCGGCGTCCGCCATAGCCTCGGCCTCGTGTGCATTTAGCGCAGGCGGCTTCTCGCAAAACACATGCAGTCCCGCACGCAAGGCTTGTACGGCCAACGGAGCATGCATAAAAGTCGGGGCCGCTATTGCCACAGCATCCAACGGCGCCTTAGCCAACATCTCATCCAAAGAAGAACACACAAGCGGTATCGCATAACGCCCGGCCAGGCTCTGCGCCTTGCTCACCGTCCGGTTTGCTATCGCGACCACTTCTGCACCAGCCGCTAAAAAACCCTCAATGTGCGATGGAGCAATCCCACCAGCGCCAATTATGCCAATCTTAGGTTCAGCCATGGATCTATTCTACCGCTGTGGTTCTTCCTGCGAAATACATAAACGTTCTACTTGATAGCCAAATATTTCTCAGGGACTTTAACTTTGTCCACCTGCATCGGCCCTTTGCCGAACACATAGCTGTCCTGATAAACCAGTAGGAAATTTTTCATATTGACCTGCGTTGCGGCGTCTTTGTACACCGTCGTGTTCCAACTCACACCAGGCGAATACGTGCTCAAAGCCTTAACAACATCCGAGCGGTTGCCTAACGATGCCTTTTTCTCGATCACGCGTTTCGCATACTCGCCCAAACCAGCCACAATGCAGTACCCCGACGGATATGGCCAGGTGACGAGCCTCCCTGAAGCACCTCTGTCCACTACCGTTTTCTCGATCTTGGACAAAATTGCCTTCCAGTCGCCCTTTTCGTTGCTTAAATCGATTCCAAACGCCCCGGCATATCCCTGCAATGGCGAGTCAGTCTGTACATAATAACCGCCGTACTGGGCGATGCTCTTAAGAAGCGGCTCGACGTGCGCGTTGTTCGTACTAAAGAATGCCGTTTTCTTGCCGTACTTCTGAATCCATGCCGGTACCTGTTCCAGAATGAACTGTTGCGCTCCGGGCACTCCCACGTCTCCGGTCGGATCCGGCGCAGTTTCGAAAACGAATTTGAGCCCAAGGTCCTTGCAGGCCTGTTCCATGATCGCTCTGCGCCGAGAGAGAAGTTCGTAGCTCATGTGGCGCGGGAACGAAATATGCACAAAGGTGTCCGCCCCGAGTTTTTTTGCAACGAGTGGCATTATGTACCCCATCGAGAGCGTATCGGAATTGATCGACATGTCGGCCACCGCAGAGATCACCGCAGGGTCTTCCTGAGGCTCGCCCGCAAAGCAGAGAATGTCTGGCCGCTTCGCTTTGACGCGCTTGAACGCCTCTGCAGTCCCTGGTACAGCCTCCACAACGACGATGGCCTTCATGAGTGGATCGTCCGCCAAGCCGACAATCTGGGAAATGACCGTCTCCATCTCCGAACTGAAATTGTCTGGATAGGTCACGTGCTTGATGATGCCGCCCTTCTGGGCGTTTCCGTACTGACTGATAAGATACTCGGCGCCTCGAATGACATCTTCGCCTTGAGAAACAGTACCGGTCACAACGCCAATATGAAAACTCTCCGCCGCAAAAGCGGGAACCAGCGTCGCGCAAAATGCAAGGAGCAATACAACCACTGCAAACCTTGCTTTCTTCATAGGAACCCTCCTGAATAGATAATTATTTTGGTAAACTATTGGGCGCACTATAGCGTATCTCCAACTGTAATGACAAGCTGGTGCGCAGATTTTTTCTCTGGTTTCTAAACCTTCAACCCACCGTTCAAACTAAAGCTCATGATAACTTCCCATACGACATGGCCCGAGGCACAAATCCGTGGATGGTGACCCGATCATAGCCTCCTTGAACGAGCTTAAACGCCACTTCACAATCGACCATCGTGCCGCTCTGCTTCCGATCCATGTCCAAATCATCCGCCACAACCCGTTTGATCTCCGCTAGTGACGGCTCGCCAAGGACACGAGAAAGAGCACCGAGCATCGCAAGAGCCTCGTAGCGACAGAACTCGTTGGCATCGCCAGAATGCGTACTGCCGACGCTCGCCGCTAGGCTGGCAGCGTCAATGAACGCAAGCCGGTAACCTGCAAACCTGTCAAAATCGATCGGACCCTCTGACGGCGCCCTTGATGGAGCTTCTGGCTGCGCCTTTGACG
>JAFIHQ010000139.1 GCA_017849315.1 Treponema sp. | reverse complement strand
TTTTTGTCTCTACGGACTGGTTTGTTTTGCGGGCGAGCCAAAACCTGTTTTGGAAGATGCGGGGCCGCCAACATCCGGGCCGGAGCAAGGTCCTTCAGGTGGAATCAGCGTTGGAATAAGCAAGGAACAGATTGAGATTCTACGCGCAGCGCTTCAAGAAGCTTCGAAGACACGGCTCCAGCTTAATCCGGAGGGAGAATACTACTTGGGTAGAGCTGTCACTGCGCAGATACTCACCCGGTACAAACCATACGACTGCCCAGCCCTCAACCGCTATATCAACATGTTGGGCCAGAGTCTCGCGCTCTTTTCTTCGCGTCCGGAGCTGTACAATGGCTATCGGTTTCTCGTGCTGGACAGTGATGAAATAAATGCGTTTGCCTCCCCGGGAGGGCATATCTTGGTTACGCGTGGGCTCATAAAACTCACCACAAACGAAGATGAGCTTGCCGCTGTCCTCGCCCATGAGATAGCTCATGTTGCGCTTAAGCACGGGGTGTCTTCTATTGAAGGTCTGCGTTTGACAGACATATTGTCTCAAGCTGCCATAAACGCGGGCCTTGCATCCAAAGGTCAGGTGGCCGATTTTACAGCAGCCTTCGGCGATGCGATTGCAGCGCTTGCGAAGCAGATTATCGTTTCTGGATATTCTCAGGCCTATGAATTTCAGGCTGATGAAGCGGCTTGCAATATTCTATCCAGGGCCCATTACGATCCACAGGCTCTTGCCAGGCTTATTAGCAGATTGCCTACGCCTGGCGCAAGCGATTCAGGCTATATAAAGACACACCCTGAGCGCGAATCCCGACTGGCTATGCTTTCAAAAACTGAGGTTCCTGACCGGCGCACTGCAAAAAAACCGAGAGCGAAACTGGCGGACGATGAGCTCGAACTGATGCAGTTCGACGCTCCAACGGTGTCGAGGATAAACCAAGAAGAGAATTGGGCACCACTCACAGTCATTCGCGATGAGCGATACAGGACGGTAAGGAAGGACTTTTGAAAAGGCCAGTATCTATTGCGTTAGCTCTACTCTGTACGGGAGCCCTTGTCGGCATCTTTGTTGCAACTGGACTTGAGCGCTCGGTTCAGTATCTTCTTTACGATGTTGCCGCCCGATGGGAAGCTCCAATCGTCGCCAAAGATCAATCGTCAGTCGAACTTGTCTTTGTGGACCAGTACAGTCTGGAGTGGGTCGAAAGCAATCTGGGATATTCCTGGCCATGGCCGCGTGAACTTTACGGCTATATGGCCCAGTTTTTTTCGAAGGCGCGTTCTCAAACCTATGATATCGTTTTTTCTGGGACATCACCTTATGGCGCTGAAGATGATGAGCATTTTGCGGCGCTATTGACCAAGGCTGGCAATGTCGTTGTGGCGAGTGCAGTGCAAGCGGGACAAAAGGAGAACCAGAAAACTGGCCCTGGGGCGCTCTCTGATGTCGCACAACGCCCCATTACGAATGTGCTTTATGGGAACGCTACAGGAACCATCGCGGTGGACGGCGTACTCCGCCAATACCCTTTGACGCTGGGAGCGAATGGCTACGATAGCGACAACGGCAACGTCGGCAAGGGCAACAACGCGGAGGTCAGGGACTTACCTTCATTGGGGGTAGCCGCGCTCTTAAAAGCTGGAGTCTCGACCTCGGTGTTACGGGCCACAACTCTGGGATCTGCACCAAAGGCGCAAGGTAGTGGCGGACAGTGCCTTCCCTATATCAAGTTTCGGGGGAAATCCCCTTCGTTTAAGGCATATAATGCTGCAGAAATCCTGGCAAGCGCCATCAAATTATCTGCAGGCGGGCAGCCGCGACTCTGTCCTGAAGATTTTGCAGATAAGCTTGTTTTTATTGGCTATTCGGCCCCTGGCTTACTGGATCGGCAAGCTGTGCCGGTGGATGGCGCCATGCCAGGCACCGAAATTCATGCAAGTTTTGCCGACGCCTCCTTAAATGGGCATTTGGCGTGGCCACTTTCCTTTTGGGCCAACCTTGTCATTGCGCTGTGCTTAGGCCTTTTGGCAGCGTCATACGCAGAAGCTGTGCACAAGCCATTTGCGTTGGCACTTGGAGCAGTCGGTGCGCTTATTTTGCCGTTTCTGCTCGGTTTTGCGTTCTACCATGTTGGCTATGTGAGTTCGATGGGTTCGCACACGATTGTTTCGGCGTTTTCCTATGTTTTTGGAATAATGTTCGCTTACATCGATGAGCGCCAACACAAGGCATATCTAAAGAAGGCTTTTGCCCAGTATTTGGCGCCAAGCGTCGTGGACGAAATCGCAAAAAGGCCTCAAGTCCTGCACCTTGGCGGAGAAGAACGTACGGTCACGGTTTTTTTCTCGGACATCGAGGGGTTTACGAGCCTGTCGGAATCCATGCCACCTGAAAACCTTGCTCATTTTATGAATACCTACTTGTCGGCAATGACGTCGATTATTCTGGAGGAGCAGGGGACTATCGACAAATATGTCGGCGATGCTATTGTAGCTTTTTGGAATGCGCCGCTTGACGAGCCCGACCACGCTGCCAAAGCTGTGCGTACCGCATTGCGGTGTCAGGACATGCTGGAAAAGGGACAATTTCCTAAGACGCGGTTCGGAATTCACACGGGCAAGGCTGTGGTTGGCAACATGGGAAGTGAATTCAGGTTCAATTACACGGCGCTCGGCGATGCCGTTAATACAGCGAGCAGACTGGAAGCTGCCAACAAAGAGCTGGGCACGAGGGTTTTGGTTTCTGCGGATACGGTGCAGGCGATACGTGCACGGGCCAATGGGGAATCTACGCTGTCTGGACATGAGCCAGGATTGATAGAGTTCAGGCGGCTCGGGCTGATTGCAGTGCCAGGCAAGAGTCTTCCTGTGGAAGTGTGGGAGCCTTATTGGGCGCGGAGTGGCCCGACAGACGTGCCATGCTGGAATGGCGTAAGGGTTATCGAGGGGAAGTAACCTATTGGGGAAAAGTGAAAAATGAGGTTGAGCGATTTATGCCGAAGATGAATGACGTTGTTTTGCTTGTTGATTTTCAAACTGACGATGCCGAATATACCGTGCCGCTTGGGTGTGCAAGTATTGCTGGAGCATTGGTCGACACAGGTCTTGTTGCGCGCAAGAATCTGCACATTCTAACGCCTCGAGTCGGAGAAAACCTGAACGCTTTGGTGAGGCGCTATTTGGCGTTCGATCCGACTATCGTTGGTTTTTCGCTCTACTGCTGGAATTCAACTGCGGCGAGTGAAATGGCAAGAATTCTGAAGCGTGAACGGCCTTCTCTCGTGCTTATTGCAGGCGGACCAGATGCCGAATTCTTTGCAGATCGCGCTGGGGATGCTGAGAGCGGCGGGCACGAGCTTTATGCCGATCTTGCTTTCGATGCCGTGTTTTTCGGGCCTGCCGAAACGAGTGTGCAAACTTGGATGCAAAATCGGAATACTGCGACCAGAGGCGACTATGCTTCCTCTACTCCGATGGGTAGTCCCGCCCTCAATTCCAATCTGACACTTAAGGCCACTCAGTTTTTCAAATCCGAACCTGTGGATTTATCCAAACTCAGCTCGCCATGGCTTTCTGGCCTTCTGGACGTGCCAAAGAATCATGAAGTGCTCTGGGAACTTACGCGGGGCTGTCCGTATCGCTGCAGCTACTGCTACGAGGGTAGGGGGTTCACTACCGTGCAGCATGTGCCTCAACAGCGCCTTGAGAGTGAGCTTGCGTTTTTTGTGAACGAGGGCGTAGAAAAAGTCTTTGTCCTCGATCCCACCTTCAATCTGCAAAAAGACCGGGCTCTATCGCTCCTTTCGCTCTTGAAAGAAAAGGGCGACAACATTCTGTGGAATTTTGAGGTCCGGGCTGAGCTGCTTGACGCCAAGCAGGCAAAGGCTTTTGGAGACCTCAATTGCTCGGTTCAGATTGGACTTCAGAGTATTCAGCCCAAGGTTATGGAGGCCATAGGGCGTGAGTTTGACAGAAAGCTCTTCGTCAAAAAAATCGATCTGCTTAACAATAATGGCGTGGTTTTTGGTTTTGACCTCATTTATGGTTTGCCAGGCGACTCTTTAAGGGGTTTTCGCGAAAGTCTGGATTTTGCACTCTCGCTTTACCCGAATCATCTCGATATTTTCCCGCTTGCGGTGTTGCCGGGCACAAGACTGCGCGAACAGGCCGCAGGCTTTCACCTTGAGTATGAGTCCGAGCCGCCCTACAGACTAAAGGAGCAGCCCAGCTTCCCCGCAAAAGACCTTGCCCGGGCAGCGAAAATCGCCCATGCATGCGATGTCTTCTATACATTGGGAAGGGCTGTGCCCTGGTTCAATGCGGTCTTGCAGCCTCTCGATCTGCGGGCCTCAGGGTTTTTTCAGGACATTGCAAACGCAGTAGAGGCACGATTCCCCAGTTCTAGGCGGCCTGAAGACATTCTGCACAAGGACATCGAAGCATTTCAGTGCGAAATTCTCACCGAATTGTACGAGTCTCACGAGAGGCCCGAACTTTTGCCTGCGGTTTTGGACCTAGTCAGGTACAACGGAGCGCTTTCGAGGGCTTTTGCAGAGAATGAGACGACAGAACTGCACCTGAATTATCCCGTTTCCGCACTCGACAGCGGTGAAATCCTCGATATTGAAGGCTACACCGAAGAACATCGAGCTAAGCCGGGCATGGTACAGGTCAGGCCAGGCGCCGATGGACCTGTCGTAAAAATGATAAGAAGGGAATAAATTCTGCATATTTATACTTGACTTTGATTTTGTGATGCTCTATTCTCCTATCAACATGAAGCACAGTGGCATGAATAGCAATTCTGGCCTCAATAATAATCGCCGGGTCGCGACAGCGGAACCGGCGCTGTGCGCATAGGAATACTTTTTTCAGGAATTTGGGACCGGCTCCAAAAGAGCCGGTCTTTTTTTTATTTGTTGTTGTACCGAGAGTTGTCGGACTCTCGCGGCTTTATCGACGCAAGGCCGCCAGCAAGACGCCCTTGTGAGCTTATGAGGTTTTTCTAGGAGGTTTTATGTCGTATGCGGGGTCATCGAGTTTTGGCACGTCGGTTGGTGGACTGAATGGTAGTTCGATAGGAGAAGTATTCGCTGATTGGCAGAATCGCATCAATGCCGAAGGCAATTCGTTCGCCTCGGTTTTGAATGCAAAGTATCTTGAAAAATGGAATTCCGAAGCCCTGGTCGAGGCTATGCGCATAAGGACGGCGCTTGTCCTCGGTTTGCAGGAATTCTTTGTAAAAAAAGGACTTATAAATATAGATCGTGTCTCGATTTCTCCGATTACGGACCCGCTGTGCCACGATGTCGAACACGTGCCCGTAATTGCGTATCAGAACGTGCCGTATCGCACAACGCATTCGATGATCTACTCAAAATTCCTGGCCTGTATGAACCCGCAGGTGAAGGGCATTTTTGTCGATTCGCCCAATATTAGACTTGAAATGCCACATCAGGATGAGGTTAAACAGAAGAAATACCTCATCGATTTTTCTCAGATGGATGTTGAGGTGCGGCGGGGCAGGGCAATCTCAGGGGACGATTATCTGGACCGGCAGGACGAGGTGGCGCAAATTTTGCTAGGGGAACTTGACAATGCGCTCGATTTTTTCGAAGACATGATCGTCGCGGGGGTCTCAAGCGTGCTGGAGTCGTGCGAAGATGCAGTGCAGGACCTGGGTATTGAACTCAAGGTGCCACAAAAACCCTTCCCGCGCTTCTATAAGGACGAGTGTGGCGGTTCGGACGATGACTTGGAGAAGCGGCTTGGAAAGAAGGTGGAGGGGCAATTCTTCTGGATTCTGGGCCTCCTGCGGGAGAATTATGATCTTGTGTATCCATTTTTGAATCGGGATGGCACGACACGTCAGGGCCAAATCATACCGTCGCGGCAGATTTACAACTACGACCTGTGTGCACAGGCTGCCTACCCACAAGGCGGCCGCGGCGAGGCCTTCGAGGTGCTGTCCGGCGGCCTCCGCGAGTGGTACTACCCCGCCATCATCGCCCGCCTCCTCGCCAACAAAGTCATCCGCGAGGCGCCGCGCTTCGACGCCGCCGGAAACGTGACGAACATGCGGGAGCTGGACGGGTACGGGCCCTTCCTCGCCGCGGCCGCGTCCAAGACGGCAACAGGCGAAGCCGCTTTCCCACAAACCTTCGGCGGCGGCCTCGGCATAGAAAGGTCGCTTTTCGCGCTGCTGCAGGGACCCGTGATCCACACCATCGACCAGGTCACCTACTTCGGCAAGAACCCCGACGCAGGCTCGCCGTTCCTGTTCTAACGCCCCGATCCCGCGCCGGCGCTACTCCTCGTCTGCGTTCTGAGGCACCGCATCCTCGGGGGTTAGGCCGTATTTTTCGTCTTCCACATTGCCCTGCGGCTCGATGTGCACAATAACGTCGTAAACCTCGGGCATGCTTTTTTTGATTGCTTTCTCCACACGCCGCGCAATGACGTGGGCGTCCTTCACCTTCATGCCTGGGTCCACCTCGATGTCGAGATCCACCATGAGCAAGGATCCACTTTTCCTAATGCGAACCCTGTGAGGGTTGCCCGCTTCCGGCACCTCGTGTATCGCCTTAAAAAGCACCTGATACGGACCGGTATCGCTGGAACCATCCATAAGTTCCATATTCGATTCCATAAAAATCGAGACCGCGTTCTTGATAATCCAAAGCGCGACGAGGGCAGCTAAAACCTTGTCTAACACCGGTATTCCGGTCAAATACGTCAGAATCAAGCCCACAAGCACGCCCGCGGACGTCACGATATCTCCTCTCATATTCTTGCCATTGGCTATCAACATTGAGGAATTCGCGGTTTTTCCATAATGAAATTGAGACCAGGTGAGCAGCGACTTTCCTATGATGGAAACGATCGTGACCCAGAGGCCCAGCGTGGTGGGCATCGTTTCCGGTGCACTGGAAAAAATTGCCGTAACTGCATTGATCAAGACCTGCGCGCCGGCCGTAAAAAGAACGAAAGCAATGACCGTGGTCGCTATCGTTTCTGCACGGGCATGACCATAAGGGTGTTCCTTATCTCCAGGCTTGGCAGAGATTCTCGCCGCGCCCAGCGTCATAAGTGCAATGAGCACATCCGTCGTAGAATCGATACCGTCCGAAAGGACGGCCAAGCTGCCCGATATGAGCCCGGCCACAACCTTGGCTACCGCAAGCACGGTATTCCCTCCGAGCGCTATCCAACTTGCTTTTTTGATAACGCCGGTTCTTTCATCATCCATGATACGTACCTCGTAAAGACGAGCGCACATGCTGCCATGGCGCAGTAATGGTGATCACTTTCGACAATTATCTAATATAACGAATTATCAATATAATGTTTTATAGATAGAAAAGATTATAGATTGGAGACTATTCCATCGGCAGCGCGCAGTCCAGACGCCCACGCGGCAGTGATTCCCCGGCTCGTTCCGGCTCCATCTCCGACAAGATAGAGCCCCTTTGCCGCCTGGAAGTGATTGTCCAGGAACACGGGATGGTTCGCATACAGTTTGATTTCCGGGTAATACAGAATCGTACTCGGGTGCAACAGCCCCGGCACAATCGAATCGAGCAGGCGCAACCCATTGGAGAGCGCGTTCAAGATCTTGGCAGGTGCCGACAAGCCAATGTCTCCCGGCGTGCAGGAGGGCAGGGTAGGCTCAAAGTCGTACAGATCCCCTGTAAAAGACTCGGAAAACGAGCGCTTGCCAAGGCGGAAATCCCCAACCCGCTGCATTATCGGCCTGCCACCGCCCAAGAGTGCAGCTTGTTTGCCCAACATCGTTGCGTACGCCTGGCCGGACGCCAGCGGTGCCGTAAGCGTCACCGTTTTGAGCATAGCAAAGTTCACAAGCCCATTTTCCGGTCGGGAGGCCGACCACGCGTGCCCGTTCACCGAGTACCAGTAGCCGGTTTGAGCATCGCCATAGCGCTCCTGTACCACATAGGCCGAGCGCGAGTTTGTACAGAAAGTGCGCGTCTTTTTGGGAAACAGGAACTTCGGGTCGTAATAATCGCGGACGATAGGATAACGCTCTTCCTTTGTTTCGACTCGAACGCCGATATCGACGATATTGTCGCGGTACGGAATGTTCGCGGCATTCATCATCTCCTGCAGAAAGGCAAAGCCACCTCTGCCCGGGGCGATAATCAGGGCGCCGTACCCAATCTCCCGCTTGTCGGTCGTTATGAATTTCTTCTCTGCATTGAGTTGGGTCATCGTCTCACCGAGAGAGACCTCCGCACCTTGCGCCCGCAGGTCGGCCATCAGCCTCTTTATCAGCTCCAGCCCCCCGTCCGTCCCCAAGTGCGCCTGACGCACCTCCAACAGACTCACACCCAGCTTCTCCGCCCTGCGGGCATACATGCTCACATTGCGTCGCTCCAGAATAGTCGGTTTGAGGAATTCCTCCACCCTCGTTAAGTAGTGTTGTGCCGTCTCCCTGGTCCAGCAATTCTCTGGAAAGCCGATGGGCCAGCTGAAATTCATCTTGCAGTCGTTGCGTAAGCCCCCAGACGACACCTCGCTTTTGTCAATGATGAGGAGCCGCTTTTCCGGCAGCCTCTTACGCAATTCAAAGGCGGCGCCGAGCCCAGCCGGCCCGGTGCCCACAATGACAATGTCGTAATTATCCATCTATGTCCTGCTGTCAATAAGAAATAACTTTGCTTTGCCGCGCGTGTCAGCCACCGCATGGGTCGGCCACGCCATGGATTTGCCACCGCGCGGGTTGCCAATTGTACACATTGGCTTTCCCGATCGTTCTTACCTCTTGGAAAGGTACTTCCTTATGTCGATTGCGACCGCAGCCACAATAATAGCGCCCTTTATAATCTGCTGCCAGTACGGGTTCATATTGATAAACGTCAGACCATACGAGATGATACTGAAAATCAAAACACCGATTATCATGCCAGGCACCGTGCCAATGCCACCGGATGTAGAAACGCCACCAACAACGCAGGCCGCAATGGCGTCCAACTCGTAGCCGTTGCCGTAGTTATTCGTGGCACCACCCGTGCGCGCTGCTTCCAGCGTACCCGCTAAGCCATAGAGCGCTCCTGCCAGGCAGTACACAATGAGCAGTGTCCTCTGTACCGGAACGCCGGAGACTCTTGCAGCCTCCGAGTTGCCACCGATGGCGTACACATTCTTTCCTAATCTTGTCTTATTGTGCATAACCCAAATAATCGCTGCAATTATGAATGCAATAATTACAATATATGGAATGGAATATGTGCCATCGAAACCAAGAAAACCGGAACCCAGAGTCGTCAGGTCTTTTCGCAGGCCGCCAATGGGCTGTGCGCCATAGGGCGGGCGGTCAAAGTAAATAGAACAGGCTCCGTATGTTGCCACTTGCGTGCCCAAGGTCGCTATAAACGGCGGAACCTTAAGATAGGCGATAATGATGCCATTGATCAGCCCAATGATCATGCAGACCACTACCGCAATCAGAATTGGCAGCCAAAGCGGCAAGTCAGCCATATTGGGGTACATGCGCCGCGCATAGTCCTGATACTGCAGCAAGGACGAAGCCACAACTGCGGCAAACCCCACCTGACGCCCTGCGGACAGATCCGTACCGCCTGTTATCAGGATACCGCCAATACCCATTGCAATAATAATTCTTGTTGCCGACATCGAGAGGATATTCCTGATGTTTTGCCATGCAAGGAACGAAGGCTCCTGAACAGTAATGGCCAATATCAGAATAAGAAAAACTATATAGATAGCATAATTAAGCCCAAATTCCTTAAGTTTCTTGTTTCTTTCTTGTGCGAGTACGCGTCTGTCGCGTGGTACTACTTCTTCAGCCATTTTCTTTGTTCTCCTCGTCGCATAGGTCGTATTTCACGCAAATGCCGTATTTTACATGAACTGAGTTGCAAGCCGCATGATCGTCTCCTGGTCTGCAGTCTTGCCATCCACAATGCCGGTAACTCTGCCTTCGCACATAACCACGATTCGGTCCGACATCCCTAAGAGCTCGGGCATTTCAGAGGATATCATAATTATACTTTTCCCGTTGGCCGCCAGATCCGCGATGATTGAATAGATTTCGTACTTGGCACCAACGTCGATACCGCGTGTCGGTTCATCCAGGATAAGAATTTCGGGTTCAGTAAGAAGCCAACGGGCAATAAGCACCTTCTGTTGGTTGCCGCCCGACAGGTCCTTAATTCTCGTATTTACCGACGGGGTCTTGACCCTGAGTTGTTCGATGCTCTTTTGGGTGTCGTCGACACATTTTTTTTCGTCCAAAATGCCCGATTTTTTGACATAATGACCAAGATTGGCGAGGATAGTGTTTTCCATCACGGACAACATGGGAACGATGCCTGTAACACGCCTTTCCTCGGTGAGCAGCGCCATTTTTTTTGCGATTGCGCTCTCCGGCGAGCTGATAACGGTAGGTTCTCCGTTTAGATAAATGGTGCCAGATTCTATCGGACGCAAACCGAAAATGGACTCCACGAGCTCGGTCCTTTTTGCGCCAATAAGGCCGCCGATCCCCAGAATCTCACCCTTGTGCAGCTCGAACGACACGTTCTTGAACGACTTAGGCTCTGCCGAGGTAAGATTTTCTACCTTGAGCACGGTCTCTCCGGGCACGTTGTGGCGTGGTGGGAAGCGATGTGTAAGGTCGCGGCCAACCATTTTAGATATGATCATGTCCATAGTCAGATCATGTGCCGCATAGGTGCCGACGTGCTTGCCATCGCGCATAATGGACACATCGTCAGAGATTTTAAGGATTTCTTCAATTTTATGCGAAATATAGATAATGGACACACCTTTCGATCGAAGATCCCGAATGATAGTGAACAAGTGTTCGACTTCGTTTTCGGTAAGCGACGATGTAGGCTCATCCATAATGATGACACGAGCGTTGTACGAAACAGCTTTGGCAATTTCAAGGAGCTGCCGTTTGGACACCGACAGGTTGCGGACCCATATCTTTGGGTCTATATCTTCCATGTTCAGCGATTTGAAGATACCCTTGGTGTCAGTCAGCATCTTCTTGCTGTCTACAAAACTGAAAGGTCCATATTTCTTGACGGGGAAACGCCCTAGCCAGAGGTTCTCCATCACTGGTCTGCAGGGAACCGGCATGAGCTCCTGTGGGATCATAGAAATTCCTGCATCCAGGGCCTGCCTGGTAGTGTCAAAGTGAACCGGCTTGCCCGCAAGGCGAACCTCGCCTTCATCGGGAACATAAATGCCAAAAAGACATTTCATCAGCGTTGACTTGCCTGCGCCGTTTTCTCCCATAAGCGCATGCACCGTGCCTGGTCTTACTTTAAGCGTCACGTCGTCAAGCGCCTTTACTCCTGGGAAGCTCTTAGAAATGTGATTCATCTCCAGGACGTACTCAGGATCGCCCATAAGATGCCTCCCTTTCAAACAAAGACTTTCCAAAAAAAAGCGGGCAAAACACCACAGGGTGGCTAAAATGCCCGCTTCGCTGCCCCAAGGCTACGCCCGGGGCAAAAAATATACCGGTCGGCCTGCGGCAAAAACCATTTGCAGGCGACCGGATTCTCTGCTCAAAAACTACTGCTCGAGTTTATTTAAACTGAGTGTAATTGTCTTTTGTAACTTTCTGATACGGAACCCATACGTACTTGCCATCAGTGATTTCCCAACCGGCTTTTGTAACGTCCTGTCCCTTTGCAAGGGCATAGGCCAGATCGAACGTGGCTTTGCCCTGGTTCTTTGCATCGTTCAGGACTGTGCCGAGGAGCGTACCCTCTTCAATGGCCTGGAGCGCAGGAGCAGTGGCATCGACACCGACGACCACGATCTGCTTGTTGCCAGTGAAGTAACCATCAGACTTAAGAGCTTCAATAGCGCCTAAGGCCATATCATCGTTGTTGCAGAAAACAACTTCAATCTTATCGCCATATGCAGCAAGGAAGGCTTTCATCTTGTCGAAGGCCTTGGGGCGATCCCAATAGGCGGTGTCTTCGGCCAGCTTGTCTACTTCGATGCCGGCATCGGTTACAGCCTGAATTGAATACTGTGTTCGAAGTTCAGCATCCTGGTGTCCTGGCTCTCCCTTGAGCATAATATACTGTATCTTACCATCTTTGTTCTTGTCGGCTTCCGGATTTGCCTTCCAGTACTCTACGACGATTTCGCCCTGCATGGTGCCGGACTGTTCGGCCTTTGCGCCGACATAATATACCTTGTTCCAAGCCTGCATATCTTCAGGAAGTGGCTCGCGGTTGAAGAACACAACAGGAGTGTTCTTTGCTTTTGCCTTTTCGATAATCGTAGCTGCTGCAGTTCTGTCCACAGGGTTGATTGCGAGAGCCTTCACCTTCTTGGAAAGGAAAGCATCCACCTGCTCGTTCTGAGTGGGTTGAGAGTTCTGGCTGTCGACGATCTCGACATCGGCCTTGTCTTTGGCATTGTCGCTGATAGCATTGCGTACGTAGGACATAAAGGTGTCATCAAATTTGTAGATTGCGACACCAATCTTTGGTTTTCCACCCGCTCCACCGCCACAGCTGACGAAGAGCAAAGCAGCCAGTGCCACGGCGACAAGTAGCTTTTTCATCTTCTTCCTCCTATTGTTCTAGTGTGAAATACATCACACACGCTTATTTTATCTATTTTTTGCAATAACTGTCTAGTCCTATGCTTTTTAAATTGACATGTGATGTATGGCATCCTACTATTGAAAAAGAATGTATCCTCGTGGTTTCTTAGGTGCGAAATAAATAGGAGGACTATGCGTATGAAGAGGATTAGAGTAGGAATCATCGCCCTGATCATCGTGGCACTTTTTACGGCCTGCGGGTCTTCGGGCGACAAGACAGTGAAATTTGGCGTCTTTGAGCCACTTACAGGAGCAAATGCTGGAGGTGGAGCCATAGAGACGGAAGGTGTCAAACTTGCGAACAAATTGTATCCAACCGTCAAAGTTGGAGATAAAGAGTACAAGATTGAGCTGGTCATTGCAGACAACAAGTCGGACAAAATAGAAGCAGCTAACGCGGCTCAGCGGCTTGTGGACAAGGACAAAGTGCATGTCGTACTCGGCTCTTGGGGATCTTCGCTTTCTATGGCCGCTGGCCCCATCGTAAAGCAGGCCAAGACGCCGGCAATCGGACTTTCCTGCACAAACCCCCTGGTAACCAAAGGCAACGACTATTATTTCCGCGTCTGCTTTATCGATCCGTTCCAGGGCACCGTAATGGCCAATTATGCGTTCAACAATCTCAAGGCCAAGAAGGTAGTAGTCATTCGTGAGGTATCCAACGATTATTCAGTCGGACTTGCAAAATTCTTTGAAGATGCGTTTAAGAGCCTGACAGGAGATCCTAATTGCATAGTTGCCGAGCTCAACTACAACACTGGCGATACGGATTTTGCGGCCCAGCTCACTGAAGTCAAGAAATACAACCCGGATGCTATTTTCGCACCTGGCAACTTTACGGAGAGCGCGCTTATCATTAAACAGGCCCGCGAGCTTGGCATTAAGACGCCGTTCCTGGGTGGCGATACTTGGGAGACTCCTGAGTTCCTCGATGTGGGCAAGGAAGCCGTGGAAGGTGCAGTATTCTCTACCTTCTTTGCAACCGAAGTTCCAATTACGGATACATCCAAAGAGTTCCTGGACGCTTATCGCAAGGAGTACAACAAGGAACCGGCTGCTGTCACCGCACTCGGTTTTGATGGGTACCTTGTTGCCAGGGCAGCAATTGAAAAAGCACAGAGTCTGGACAGGACAAAGATCCGCGAGGCCATTGCCGCAACCAAGGACTTCCCGGGCGCTACCGGCATGATCACCCTTAACGAAGATGGCGATGCAGTAAAGAGCGCCGTTATAAAGACGGTTAAAGACGGCAAGTTCACATACTTGGCCACGGTTGAACCCACTGGAATGTGAACCGGGCAAGTGACGAATAATTGATCTTAGTTCTTAGTGTTGAGATGTGCGGCGACCCTAAAGTCGGCTGACGCAGTCTCTTTTGCTTGGATGGAGGGCTGGCTTTGAGCCCCAGAAAGGGTTTTCGCCAGTCCTCGTTCTTAATGGAACAACCTTCATGACATTCAGTCTATTTATGCAACATATCGTGAATGCCCTTTCGCTCGGCAGCCTTTATGCTTTGTTGGCGATAGGCTATACGATGGTCTACGGCATTCTGAGGCTTATCAACTTTGCGCATGGCGACATTTTTATGCTTGGCGCCTATGTCGCCTTTTATTGTACAAGCTTACTGCTGCTCCCCTGGTGGGCCTCGCTGCTCATTGCGATCGTGTTTACTTCGATTCTTGGGATGGGTTTGGAGCGGGTTGCGTATGCGCCTTTGCGGGATTCGCCTCGAATCTCGATTATGATAAGTGCCATAGGGGCATCGTTCCTGCTTGAAAACCTCGCAGTGCTGATTTTTGGTGGAAGGCCAAAAGGCGTAGAAGTGCCGGAAATGATGGGCAAGGTGCTCAAACTGGGTTCGGTTTCCTTTTTGAGTGTGAGCCTTTTTATTCCCATTATCACGGTAGCCCTGCTGATTTTGCTGATGTGGATTGTTAATGGAACCAAGACAGGCATCGCGATGCGCGCTGTATCCACCGACATAGAGACTGCGCGGCTCATGGGCGTAGACGTCAACAGAGTCATTTCGTTTACCTTTGGGCTTGGGTCGCTTTTGGCCGCTTTTGGCGGCATTATGTGGTCGTACAAGTACCCGCAGCTTAATCCCCTTATGGGCGTCATGCCTGGGCTCAAGTGCTTTATTGCGGCGGTGATTGGAGGGATTGGGAACATTGGTGGGGCAGTTTTGGGCGGATTCCTGCTTGGCGTAATCGAAATAATGATAGTTGCGCTTTTCCCAACGCTGTCGGGTTATAGAGACGCGTTTGCCTTCGTTCTTCTGATCATTGTGCTGCTTGCCAAACCCACAGGTTTGCTCGGTAAGCGTCAGGCAGAGAAGGTGTAACATGAAACTGAAACAGAATCAGCTCTATACGGTTATAGCGCTCTGCGTGATTGCGCTCTTTGTCGTTGTGGCGGACCATGTTTTCGACCCCTTTATACTGCGCGTTTTTAACCTTTGCGCGATCTACATTATCCTGGCGCTGTCGCTCAACTTGCTCAATGGCTTTACCGGACTGTTTTCTTTGGGGCATGCGGGATTCATGGCAGTAGGTGCCTATGTCAGCGCACTTCTTACAATGTCGCCGCAGTCCAAGGAGATGAACTACTTTCTCGCACCTATTGTGCCCATCCTGAAGAATATCACCATTCCATTTTTTCCGGCCCTGATCATAGCGGGGCTGACGTCTGCCCTGGTCGGGTTCCTGATTGGCGCGCCGATTCTTAGACTGAAGGATGATTACCTGGCCATTGCAACACTCGGTTTTTCGGAAATTATACGTGTCGTACTCACCAATCTCCAAACGGTGACGAATGGTGCTCAAGGGCTCAAGGGCTTGCCGCGCTTTTCTACGACGTACACGGTGTGGGGTGTTGCAGGTCTCATGGTTCTCTTTATGGTTATGCTTATGCGTTCCAGCTATGGCCGTGCAATGAAGGCGGTGCGCGACGACGACCTGGCTGCTGAGGCGATGGGCATCAACGTGTTTAAGACAAAGGTGACGGCGTTTACGGTTTCGAGTTTCTGGGCCGGGGTCGGAGGAGCGCTGCTCGGTCATCAGATAACGACGATAGACCCGAAGATGTTCACATTCTCGTTTACCTTTAACATTGTGCTTATCGTGGTGTTAGGAGGCACAGGCTCCATCACAGGTTCCGTACTTGCGGCCATTTTGGATACGGTACTCATGGAATTCTTGCGTTTCCTGGACGAACCGATGGACTTCCTTTTTATACACACCGAGGGCACGCCGGGCTTGCGCATGGTGGTATTCTCCATCTTGCTGATGGTGGTGGTCATCTTCAGACAAAAGGGAATCATGGGTGGCAAGGAGTTCTCCTGGGACGCAGTTCTGAACTTTAGAAAGAAGAAAGCTCAGAACGGGCAAACTGATCAGGATAGCCCAGACAAGAGTAGCCCAAAAGAGGGAGGCCGCCATGCCTGAGACGATACTTTCTACCCAAAACCTGACAATGCGCTTTGGCGGGCTTACTGCTGTTTCAGACCTAAATATCTCTATTGGCAAGAATGAAATAGTCGGTCTTATAGGCCCAAACGGCGCAGGAAAAACCACCGCGTTTAACGTTATAACAGGCATGTACCAGCCTTCTTCTGGCAAGGTTCTATACCGTGACCAGGACATTACGGGATCTAAGCCTCATGTCATAACTCAAAAAGGAATTGCAAGGACATTCCAGAATATTCGCCTGTTCCACGGGCTCGATGTTTTGGAAAACGTCCTCGTGGGTTGCAACTTGAGTATCGCTTCGGGGTTCTTTTCTGCGACCTTGCATCTGCCGGGTTACAGAAAACGGGCAGCCGACGCCGAAGCCTATGCGATGTCGCTTTTGGAAAAGGTGGGGCTCGCTGATGCCGCTCACAAAGAGGCGACGAGTCTGCCTTATGGCCAGCAGCGTAGGCTGGAAATTGTCAGGGCGCTCGCGACGCGGCCGACGGTGCTGCTGCTGGACGAGCCCGCGGCAGGGATGAACCCACAGGAATCGCTGGATCTGATGAACTTTATTCATCGCCTAAGGGATGAGTTTGACCTGACCATCTTCCTTATCGAGCACCACATGCAGGTAGTGATGGGCGTGTGCGACCACCTGTATGTGCTTGATTACGGCGTAACGATCGCGCATGGGGATCCTGCCACAATTCAGCGCGATCCTAAAGTTATCGAGGCGTATCTGGGGGTGGATGATGCTGGAAATAAATGAGCTTTCGGTGCACTACGGGGGAATCCACGCCCTGCAGGGAATCAATATCAAGGCAGAAGACGGCAAGATTGTGACGCTCATCGGCGCCAACGGGGCGGGCAAGAGCACAACGCTTAAGGCAATTGTCGGCTTAGTAAAGACTTCCGGAGGGGTGGTGTCTTGGGATGGCTCCAAATTGACGGGCGTTCCCACAAAAGACATTGTGGCGCGCGGCGTTGCGCTCGTTCCGGAAGGACGAAGGATCTTTCCTAATCTGACAGTGGAGGAAAACCTCATTTTGGGCGCCTATATCCGCAAGAACAAACAGGAAGTTCAAGCCGATATGGAGCGTGTGTTTGAGCTTTTCCCGCGGCTGAAGGAACGCATAAAGCAAAAAGGCGGTACTCTTTCGGGCGGAGAACAGCAGATGCTCGCAGTGGCGCGCGCCCTGATGACCAAGCCGAAGCTGCTCATGATGGACGAGCCTTCGCTCGGGTTGGCACCCATGATTTCCAAAATGATCTTCGAGATTATTCAGACGATCAATAAGGATGGCACAACGGTGCTTCTGGTGGAGCAAAACGCCAAGGCCGCGCTGGAGATTGCCGACTACGGGTATGTGCTGGAAACGGGGCGAATCATCTTGGAGGGTACCGGCAAGGAGTTACTGAACAACGACGGAGTCAGGAAAGCATATCTGGGGGAAGCGCAGAACACGTAAGGGCTTGCAGAAGGCCTTGCTATTTTTGCCACATGCGCCTGAGCCACACAAGCCGCGCAACATTGCGCAAAAACCCTGCAAAAAATGCAAGCACGAGGAGCGTCATGCTTCCAGGTTCGAGGGCAAGAAAATCGAAATAGCTTAGCGTGCGGCCGATAACCACTCCGGTGAGTAGGGGAGCGCCGGTCAGGAGCACAAAACGAATGAGCCCGCCGAGCGCTGTTCGGACAGCAACGAGCTTGTAATAATGTGGGCGGGCGCCGGTTTCCTGATGCTCGATGATCGTTTTGGCCCAAGAATCGGCGTTCGATGTCTGCAGAAAAAGAGTTATGCAATATAAAAGAATCGCAGTCCCGACCAGAATGAGCGCGCGATGCACGTGAAAAAGCCGGGGACTCGAGCCAGAAAACATGATGTTCTGTGCTGCCTCGGTCAGAAGTGGCATTAGAATGCCTGATTCTACAATGCCCCCCTGCGGAGCCATAATTACAATACCAGCATTTCGTTCGGGCCAGATGACGACTCTGGACGAAAAACCGTTTGCTGCACCTCCCTGGTAGACGATGCGGTCTCCTTTCTCTTCATAGATTTGCCACCCAAAACCGACGGTCCCGCTTGGCGAAAGCGGTTGGTAAAGGCTTGGAACTATGTTGGAAGGCAAGCTGGGGATCCCTCGCGATGGCGGCGAGGTGACATAGAGCAAAAACTTGGCCATATCCTCTGTGGTAGAGAAGACGTTGTCGGTGGGCAGGCGGACTTGGTTGGAGCCTTGGTCCTGTACGACTGCAGGGTGCAGGTTGGACGGGTTAGCAAGGCTCGAATAGGGGAAAGACAGACCAAAGAGATGGCCAGTGCCGACGGCGACGTTTGAATTCGGCATCGATGTAGTTCGGTACATGCCGAGCGGAATCAGGATATTGGACTGGAGGAGAGCCTCAAAACCGTAGCCGCTTGAACTCTCCATAGCCGCTATGAGCAGTTCACTAGACAACGAGCCATTAATACGAGGTTTTTTGTTGGCCGCTTTGCCGGACAAAAGCCTTTGCAAACTTATGGCGTCGTACGTAGTATACGCGCTATCGGCCAGATTCAGAATAGAAATGGGTTTTGTGGCCTTGGGGGCCGTGCCTTGGGTGGCTTTTTGTCCCATGGTAGGGATTTGTTTTGAGGTGGAGATATAGGAAGAGGGTATGTAAGTTTGAATATCCTCGTCGAGGTTGACTTTGCCCTGCTGGGATAGCGAACAAAGCAAGGCGCCGGAAAGCACGCTGGAGCTGGGCCCAAGAGGCATGACGGTCCGTTTGGTGAGTTTTTGACCTTGGCCGTC
>JAFIHQ010000017.1 GCA_017849315.1 Treponema sp. | reverse complement strand
GCAGAAAATGGTTTAACGAGGAGGCCAAAAGAATTGACGCTCTTGAAACTCGACTGGGTTGCATCGTCTGTGAGTGCAGTCAGCAGCAAAACTGGGGTTTGAGTTGGAATCTGTAAGGTTTTCGAAAACTCAAAATCGACTATTGCAAGGTCGTATTCTTGAAAGTCCCCATCCAACGCTGATGGAAAATCTGCGGATGGCAAATTGTAGAAAGGGCCCAAAATCTGATGACCCGAAATCTTCAAGGTCTTGGCTATATCAAGAGCCACCAAAGGATCTTTTTCGAAAACCGCAATACGTGCCATTGCCATTCCTCTTTTTAAAATATCATTTCATGTTCGACTCTGCAGGTCCAGTATAACTTCAGTACACAATTTGAATCAGGTCCTAAATCAGATTATATAACTCCGTGGAGACTTCAAGCCGTACGGTCCTCTCAATATACCCAGTGGACGTCGACTTAATCGATAAATCGAAAGAAATAGTATCATTGGTAGGGTCGGTTGCATAGCGCAGGAACCGAATTGTGTCCCCTTCTTTGATGCCTGTTTCGTCAGCTGCCGATCCGGGCCAGATTTGAACCACTTTATAAACACCTTTCGTCCCTCTTGGGCCGGATACATGCTCTAACTGCATCCCTGTCGCGCAGGAGAGAATGTTCTCGATCACATCCCTCTTGAGAAGCGATTCCAGCGGCTTTTCTTCGCGTTGGCTGGTCTGCCCCAGCCAAATGCTGTCCTTACCCTCACGAGTTATCCTTAGGCATACAAGCGTGCCAGCCACCTTGTCGGCGACTTGTTTTTGCGCCTCTGAGATGCTTTTGACTGCAATTCCATCAATAGCGAGCAGCCTATCCTGCACTTTGAGACTGTTGGCAGATGGAAAGCGATAACCAATCTGAAACGACTGGTCCATATTACGGACAAGAACTGCACCGATCAACGCATGTGAAATTTTTCCACCCTGGAATAGAGTTGGGATTTCAGCTTTCAGCCACGACGCGGGCAAGGCAAAATTCAATCCCTGATATCCTACAAGACCTGCAAAAACTACGCCAAGGACTTGGCCTTGTTCATTTACCAATGGTCCACCTGAGTTGCCAGGATTGACAGAAGCATCTATTTGCAACACCTCGCCAAAAGACAACAATTGCCTGGACTTGGCGCTCAGGATTCCAGAAGTCACTGTATTTTCCAGCCCCACAGGCGATCCTATAACAAATACTTTTTGCCCTTCCGCGAGTTGTCCGTCCTGGGCAAAGTGAAAAGTATAAGGAGCCGGCTCGCTTTTCAGGAGAGCCAGGTCCAATTGTTCGTCCCACCCCACAACAGAAGCAGGAATTCGTGCACTTGGATTGTCAGAAGGCCGTATAGACAACTTGGAATAGCCTTCGTAACTTGGATCAACCTGGCTCTTTATTACGTGATAATTTGTGATGTAGTAACCTTTTGGGTCAATCTGAAAGGCGGAACCGACGATTCTGTTCGGGAAACCAACACCGTCCTTAACCTGAATTCCCAAGTCAAGGTAAACAGTCACCACACCACGTACGGCCTTAGAAAGCTCGTCTTTGCCAACGCCAACGCCAAGACCAGCGACTGACGGCGAGGACTGGAGTTTTGTTGTCAACTCGTCTTTGGATTTGCCGGGCAACAGTAATTCAAGACGGGTAAGCGAATCTCTATCGCCTTCCAATGCAGCCATCTCTGCCCAGGAAACTACCTCGTCATCTTTAAGCACTTTTTGTGCCAGACCCGTCTCTACCAGGGCATTGATGCTCTGAATCGCGGGTGCATAAAGCCCAGAGTCCTGGAATTGCCGAGTGGCCATAACAAGAATACTGGCTCTCTCAGCATCTATCGTCGAGCTCGAAAAATCAGTGTCAGCTACAAAAAGCCTTGAAAAAAGCTGGTCCTCCTGGGCCGCGAGAAGGATAGCCTGCTTAGATTCGCACAACCTCATGGCCTTTTGCCAATCACTCAGGGTCATTGCCGCATTCAATTGTGTCTGCAACTGGTTAAGCGCTTCCCTTAGGATATTGCCAAACTCACTCAGTCGGTCTGTCTGAGTTCCATAGGACGACAAGTCTGCATCGGGAACGTATGTTTCATGAACATAAAGGAATATTTTGGCTACACAAGTTTCTGGGTCCGTCCTTGCAAGATTCTCCAGGTTCTTTCGTTCCAAATCGCTCCACGGCGTCACAGCGTCCTTTTGCGGTATTGGGCGCACATTTGAACAGCTAAGCGTGATGCACGCAAAAACTGATACGAATGCAATCGCTACAAGAGGCTTCTTCACACGACGGCTGCAAATAAACCAGAAAGGAGCGGAGGCCAAATGTGGTACTGACCGCCATCCTAAGCTATGCTTTTTCGACGCAATACTGTGCGGCAATTTCATTCCTTGCAGGCAAACCGAGCAACAACCGGACATCAGCATCTTCCAGCGTTTCGCGTTCCATTAAGGCTTGAGACAATGCAAGCAGTTTTTCCTTTTCCCGCTGCAAGATTTCGAGCGCTTGCGCAAGTGCCCCGTCCAGTATTCTTTTTATTGCCCAGTCGATTTTTTGAGCAGTGTCTTCCGAGTAGTCTTTATGCCGGGCAATCTCTTTCCCTAAAAAAATAGGCTCGTCTT
Organism: Treponema sp.; assembly: GCA_017849315.1. GTDB lineage: Bacteria > Spirochaetota > Spirochaetia > Treponematales > Rectinemataceae > JAFIHQ01. Next base: position 13,356 of record JAFIHQ010000017.1, on the reverse strand, counting down.
CCGCCCCCAGCGAAATCGGTCCCAGTTCGTCGCTCATGCCCCACTCGCACACCATTCTTCTCGCAAAATCAGTAGCTTGCTTGATGTCTTGCTCGGTACCTGTTGTTGTCTCTCCAAGGAAAATCTTTTCTGCCGCATATCCACCAAAATCGATGACGATTCTATCGTGGAGCCAACCCCGAGTCCTTGAATAACTATCCTTCTCCGGCAAGGACATCGCCAATCCAAGAGCCTGACCGTGAGGTATGATGGTGACTTTATGTAGAGGATCTGCGTTGGGCAGAAAGTAGTGCAACAAAGCGTGCCCAGCCTCGTGAATTGCTGTTGCCTTTTTCTCATCCTCTGCTATAGTCAAACTCTTCCTTGCAACACCCATCAGTATTTTGTCGCGTGCATCTTCAAAGTCGTCCATCTCGACCTGTGTTTTCTTTTTCCTGATAGCAAAAAGCGCAGCTTCGTTTACAAGATTTGCAAGGTCTGCGCCTGATGTTCCAGGCGTTTCGCGTGCCAGAAGTTGCGCATCCACTCCGGCCGCCACAGGAACTTTGCTCATATGAATTTTCAAAATGGCTTCTCTCTCCTGAATGTCCGGCATCGCAACGACAACCTGTCTATCAAATCTCCCTGGCCTCAACAGAGCAGGATCCAACACGTCAGGCCTATTGGTTGCTGCCAAAATAATGACCCCGTCCTTTGTGTCAAAACCATCCATTTCTACCAGCATCTGGTTCAGCGTTTGTTCCCGCTCATCGTGGCCCCCACCATAGCCTGCGCCTCTTGTTCTTCCCACAGCATCAAGCTCATCGATGAAGAGAATGCATGGAGCGTTTTTCCGTCCCTGATCGAAAAGGTCGCGGACTCTACTGGCACCAACTCCCACAAACATTTCCACAAAATCCGACCCGGACATGTGGAAAAACGGTACATTGGCCTCGCCCGCCGTAGCTTTCGCTATGAGCGTCTTGCCCGTTCCTGGCATACCGACGAGCAACACTCCCTTAGGTATCTTGGCGCCCATTTTAAGAAATCGCTGAGGGTTCTTAAGAAAATCAACCACCTCCATGAGTTCTGCTTTAGCTTCTTTTTGCCCTGCAACATCATTGAAAGTGATTTTCTTATCTGTTTCCACGTAGCGCTTTGCGCGACTTTTCCCAAAGTCAAATGCGCGGCTATTTCCTTGCATTTGTCGCATCATCGACCAGATAAGCACTAATCCAAATATCCAAGGTATAAGACCAAAGATAATCTGAAGTGGGCTCGCACTTTTCTCTCCCCCTGAAACTTTTACATTCCCTGATTCGAGTCGAGTCATGAGCTCGGGATCCGTGTAAGGTATATTGGTTATGAACGCGACAGCAGATCCGTCTTCACTTCGCAACGAACCATGGATTTCCTTCTGGTCCAGGATTTGTACAGATTCGACCCGACCTAAGTCCAGATACGTAAGAAATGCTGAATAGGGAATCTCCTGTACAGACGGTTTGTTATCAAAGAGAAGGAAGGATGCAAAAAGTACGAGGAGTAGAAAAAAAACAGTCAAGGCAGTTCTTCCACCTTTTGGCGTCGAGGACCTGCCCTCAGGAAGATCAGGCTTAATATTATTGTTCCGATTATCTGACATCAGTCGTTCATTCTCCTTCTAGATTAAGATCGACAATGAATTGTTTCTGCGATTTTGGACCGTCAAAACGCCTGAACCTACACTCAGACTTGCGGTCACTTGCGTCCGATGGCCACGAAAAGACAGCCACAATACCATTTCGATCCTCAATAACCATAGGTAATCTGCGCAAATACTGCTCAAGATGCCAAGACTTTACCAGCTCATCCACAGCAACTTGACCGTTTGTCAGATTGATGTGATCGCCAGGGTGCCTCGACCGGACGACAAGCGGAAAGGTAAAGGCATTCTCAAGAATAGACACGCGCACTGGTGCCTTATCTTTCCTTCCTGGTTGCAGATATTCATCTATCAAAGCAGAGCCTTGAGACTCTTCGTCCAAACACGAACCGTCCTTCCAAAAGGCCTGAATGCTAAGAGCGCCAACTTTAGCTTTGGTAGGGTGTTCTATGTCGAAAAAATAACTTTCTTCCGTTACAAAATCAAGGCCAACCTTGATTGTAACCACTCCAGCTCTGACCTCTGTCTCACAACCCAGCATCCTAAAGCTTCTCTTGCCCTCATGAAGCAAGGCAAGTGCTTCGTCGACAGCCCGAGAAGAAAGCCGTTCTGTGCTATAAAACTCCATATCTTGATCGCGAGGATTTGTACACTCCAAACATGGTTGCCTGCAGGTAGACTTTAGCTGTGAGACTGCATAGAGCAGAACTCTCCGCGCAATGGCTGCCGGAGCAGAAATCAAACTTTGATACGGAATTTCCGCTTTGCCACTTCCAGTAAATTGAAGTTGCTCCACCAAAGCTCTTGTATCTTTTTCGATACTCTCTTTGTCTTCCAGCAACTTTTGCGCCGTCTTGAGCACACCGGTGCGCCAGCCCCTGAATTCCAAATCCAGTAGAGGTGTAAGCTTGGCACGAATTCTATTCCTATAGAATCTTGTATCGGCATTGGTTGTGTCATAGGAATAGTGAATGTCCTTGATTCTTGCATAGTTTTCGATGGCAGCCCTATTGACCGAGAGCATTGGCCTCGCCAAAACGCACGTAGTACAAAGCTGTACGGTTTCGTGGATAGCTTCGAATCCTTCGAGAGCCGAGCCATTCAGAAATCTCGACAATAGAGTCTCGAGCTCGTCATCCTGGTTGTGTGCGCTCAAGAGCAGCTCGTCACCATTTTGCTTCACGGAAGCAATAAGGGCAGCGTACCTAAAACTGCGCGCCGCATCCTCCACCCCCGAGCCGTGCTCCTTTGCAAACCGCTCGATGGCCCCTCGTGATATTGTGCGTATCTCCAACGGTATCTGCAATCTCTCACAGGTTGAGTGTAAAATCCTCTTTTCAGCTTCAAGCTCATGCTCGTCGCGAATCCCATGCGACACATGGATGGCGCGCAAACTCGGGAAAATATGCAAACTGCTCAGCACAAACAAAAGCACGGACGAATCCACACCACCAGAAAAGGCCACAGCAACGCGACTTTTCTTGCAGAGGTCATGAGTCAGAAGGAAGTTATGAACTTCTTCCTCCACATCATCCTCATATTGCAAAGCTTTCATTCAACATCCATCGCCGCATCCGTTCTATGCGGAAAAATACAAATAGAAACAAAAAAGCAGCTTTATCGAGGCTGTAGCCTCAACAAAACTGCCTCAAACGCTCTCAAATACTGTTATGAAATGTCTTGAGCGAAATCTTATGATTTGGCTTCGGTTGTACTGGAAGCTTTCGCATCTCCAGCCGATTGAGCCTCGCCCGTTCCCGTAGCTCCAGCCTCGGCAGCAGGTGCGGCCTCCGCAGCAGAGACAGCTTCAACTTCCTGGCGAGCAAACTTAACAGTTGCCAAAACCATGTCTGGGCTAGTCAGTACCTTGACATCCTTCATTGCAGGCAAATCCCGAACATAAAGAGGCTGATTGGCTTCCATGTTGGAAATATCGACTTCGATCTTTTCAGGTAAGACAGAGGGATCGCATTCTACTTCGATATCATGTACCAGCGTTTCCAATATACCACCATCGCGAACACCCTTCGGGATTCCATTCAGTTTGATCTCGACTTTTGCATGTAGTTTCTTGCCTGCTTGAATCTCCACGAAATCAACGTGAAGGAGGTTTTTTTCTACTGGGTCGCGCTGATGATCCTTGACAAAGGCGTCAATCTTTTTGCCTTCCAAATCGATGGTGATAATCGTACTCTCGGTTATGTGTTTCAGAATCTTTTCATACTCTGCCGTATATACAAATATGCTTTGAGCAGGCTTTCCGCCGCCATAAATGACTGCAGGGATTCTGCCCTCACGCCTATTCTTGTTGAGCTCGCCTTTGGTTGCAACATTCCGAGGAGCTGCTCGCAGTACCAAATGTTCCATTCTTAATTTCTCCTTCCACACTGGCTTCGAACCACTACATTGTTCATTTCTATTCACATTCGTACTGGGACGGCAGGATTCGAACCTGCGAATACCGGGACCAAAACCCGGGGGCTTACCGCTTGCCGACGTCCCAAAAGAGTTGTTTCAATTACCCTAAAAATAGAGCTTTCTATTCAAATTCAGGAACAGAAGCATCATCGCTACCCGCACCCGACGCGTATGCTGCAAGGATTTTTTCTTGCAGTTTCGCCCTGAAGTCCGGACAGATTGGATGCGCTATGTCCTTGTACTCCCCTGTCTTTGTTCTTCGGCTTGGCATGGCGATAAACACGCCACTTTTGCCTTCTATTATTTTGACATTGTGCACAACGAAGCATTCGTCAAACGTAACCGTGACATAGGCCTTAAGCTTTCCTTCAGTAGGTACTTTACGTATACGGATGTCCGTAATTTCCATAGCAAGGACGCTCCTTTTGTGTACAAGTAACTCACCGCATATTACTCCAGATATATACTTCTTTCAAGCGGTCTTTTTGCGAATAAACTTATGCTTTGTATGGTATTTTCGTTCAGGTCAGACTTTAGCGAAGCCAAGAGCTCTGCTTTTGCATGTTCTGCGCCCGCAATGGAAGGAAAAATACCATACAGACATGAACCAGAACCAGAAATAGAAACGAACTCTGCACCTACCTTCCTAAGACCACCTTCCAGAATGCCATAGATAGGGAATTCTTCTTCCAGCATCGCCTGGAACGAGTTTTCGAAGCTCGGATCGTACTTCCAGTTACGGATGTTGCTTTGGTAAGTGTCCACTATGGGGTTTGCCAAGGCTACGGGGTTTGCCGAATCCACAATGGCGCTAGCCCCATTAGAGATATTTCCAGAACCAACTTTGCCAGAAGCCCGGTACATGTCAAGGTTTTTGTATGCCCATGCCGTTGAAACACCGAACCCTGGATAAACAAGCAGGATGCCCAGATCGGTACGTGAAGCTATTGGTTCCAAGACGTCTCCAATTCCGCCAACAACACAAGCCCCGCAGGAGCAGTCGCTCCTCGAGGCCCCTCTGACAAAAAAAGGCACATCCGCACCAACCGACTTGGCCAAAGTAAGAAGTTGATCGTCATTTAAAATATTGTCGTATAAATAATTAAGACACAGAAGCGTAGCGCCGGCATCGCTTGATCCTCCACCAAGCCCGGCTTTGGCAGGGATGTTCTTCTCTACGTCAATCCTGACATGAGGCTCAGTGCCAATAGCCTCATAAAACCGGTCTGCAGCACGGTAGATCGTCGTTTCTACAACGGGGCAATCAAAGCCTCCGTACACGGCGATACCGCTGGTTTCGTCCTCCATGGAAAACTGAAGAAAATCAAAAAGAGAGACGGCTTGCATGATACCTGCAATCGCATGGTAGCCATCCACATTTGGCCTTCCCACCTGCAGGCCAATGTTTATTTTTGCGGCGGCCCTGACCTTGCACGAAACCTTCATGTCGGCACTGTAACCTTGGTCTGCCCTATTTGTCAAAAGCAACCAGCACTTAACCCTCAGATATTTGAGAAAAAGAACCGAAATTTGCATTCAAATAGTTGACAGACGCATCGAGGCTCTTTAGATTTTCGATGCCATTGTAAGAATTTTCTTGACGACTTGGCATTTTAAAAGCATATTAGGTGCGAACACTGTGTTTTGATTTTAGCGAGGGAGGAACCACATATGACCCCCATTTATGAAACCTCAGCTTCCCAGGGTACGGAGTACGAAATCTTTAACGTTGCTGGGGAGAATTTCTTAGGTGTATCTGGCTTTGCGCTTCGAACCCCCGTCCACTTCGACGACAGCTTTGACGATGAAGACGAAGACTTTGATGAGGACTCCGACGACGACGAAGACTTCGATGATGATGATTTCGATGACGACGACTTCGACGACGACACTGACGATTTTGACAATGACGAGGATGAGGACGAAGACTTCGACGATGATGACGAAGACGATTTTGACTACGATGATGACTCAGGATTCGGAGACTCAGACGAATAACTAGATCTGTTGCCAGCAAAAGTTCTGTTGCAAGGAACAATAAGGCTGCCTCCTAGGCAGCCTTATTGTTCTGATCCCATAGACGTGTGACGGGCACCTTAATTGTGCTTACTTATTCCTTCACAACTGCGGCTTGCAGCTTTTGGCCTTCAACTTTGAGCTGTGGCGCAGTAAACCAGAGTTTTTCAAGCTCGTAGAAGGTTCGAGCACTTTGACTCATTATGTGAACAACCACGTCACCCAAGTCCAGTAGAACCCAAGTCTGATCATCGCTAAGATCGGGCTTATTAAATGATTCCTGATGTTCTGCTTTTGCCGTATCTTCTACTGCCTTGCAAAGCCCCCGCAGGTGCGTTGAAGAACTTGCCGTGGCAATTACAAAATAATCCGTCCAACTCGCAATACCACGCAAATCCAAAATGACAACGTCTCCGCCCTTATGCTGGGCCAAGGTCTCTGCAACCGTCAAGACAAACGCATTACCTGTATTATCTGACACACACCCTCCCGTTGAAATCTTTTCCTAAGATTACCGTAAAATCCGCCTCAATGGAGCCCTTGTAATCTCCAGCTTCTCCAAAGTTGTTGCACTTGATCACCGAAGCAATGGAGTTAAGGGCCTCTTTGTCTCCCAACCGATCAATTACAATGGTTTTGTCATAATCGAAGGTCGGGGCGTTCCCAACTGCGACCACGTCATATCCAAAGCTCTCAAAAATCGAAGATGTCTTGGAAGCCAGACCCTTGGTTGTTGTTCCATTCAAGATTTCGACAGTAAATATCTTGCTTACCTTTGAGCCCGCTGCCTGGGTAGCGGTCATCGCGTTGAGCGTCTGGTTTATCATATCGCGAGCCAGCTCGCCATCATAGAACGGGAAAAACAACGTTTGCGCCTCAACCTTGCGGTTAACTCCGGTAATCTTCTGAAGCAGGATGGTGTCCGGATCCACTTTTGCCATCTCTGAGAACAGCCTATTCTTGCTCTGTGGACTCAAGTTACTTTTCATTGCTGAAGTAAAACGACGCATCACAGTCTGATCCGACAGATACGAAGATTTTTCATTTACCCGTTTGAGCAATGCCACAACAACCTTTTGCCTGCGTGTTATTACATCTGCATCACTCTCGTTTTCTTCTTTATAAAGAAGATATTGAAGCGCCTTGTCTCCATCAAGCATTACAGCCCCACCGGGGAGACGTACTTGTGGCGGACCTTCCTGCACGACCATGGCGGGTATAAAAACCTGAATGCCATCAACAAGATCAACGGCATCCTTAAGCCCTTTTTCATCCAGAAGAATATAGCCGTTTAGGTCGACATTCAGATAGCCTGCTATTTCGCTGACATACGCTGACGGCTTCTCGGTCTTGTAAGTGTAGTCGATTCGATCCATACGTTTTACGGTCTTGAGTATCACCGCCGTGTTGTTGGGAATATCCAGCAGAGCCGCTTTCGCTCTTGCGGGATAGAACATCAGAAGTTGTGTCGAAAGTGGTTTATGATCCTGTTCGAAAATAATCAGTAGATTTATGGGCTTGCCTGGCTTGAGCTGAATTGTGATACTACCGGATCTGGCATACTGAACGCCAAAGACGACCATCAGTACAACCACTAGACCAATTATCCACAAAATGAGATTGCTCTTTTGAAACACTGGCTTTCTAATCACGCGCGTACCTTTTTTGTTGTGAGTGAATTGTATAAATCGAGTGTGCTTTGGGCAATACGGTAACCTTTGCCATGCAGATACTCGACAACATGGCCGACTGCGTAAGCAAAAAGATCCTCGAGGTCTTCAGTTTCAAGCGCGGTGGCCTCAGCAATACCCACGTACTCACGCAAGGGTTCTAACTTGTCTGCAATATAGATAATCTTGCACAGGGGTTTCATGTCCGTAAAGGCAGAAGAATGAAGTGCAACCGCCTCCAGGGCATCCAGGTCGGCCCATGCTTCATAGTGGCAAAGGTACCCGGCGGCCGCCGGTCCATGTATCATTTTTGAGCCGTATTCCCTGTTTTGTTCGAATTCTTCTATGGCACGAGACACAAAGGAGTTTGGCATCGCTTCTTTAGCTTTTGCCGCAAGACGCCACTGTTCCGAAAGCTCTCTTTCTTTCATGGAATCATGAATCAATCCTGCAAGTTGCCCCTTTTTGACATCTACACCAAAGCGTCTGCACAGGTTTACCGCGACGGTAGCGGTGGAAATGGAATGTGCACGACGCCGTGGACTAAGAGAAGCAAGCAGTTCATCGATAACCGCCGTATCGACATTCGTTTCAAAGTCACTTATTTGCGTTGAATCCATAGAGTTTCTCTGCCTTGATCATCGTTCTGACCTCTGGAGGAACCATGGTTTCCCAGGCGGCGTGCTCAGCAACTCTGGCACGTATGTCGGTCGATGAAATGGGAAAAAGTCCATTTCTCACATAGACATGTGGGAAATCTAGAGCCAATTCATCCCGGTATTTTCTGTGTAACACAATAATCTGCGTCTCGTCCGCGATGGCTTTAGGTTCGTGCCATGTGGCAAACTCTTCGGCTTGATCGTCGCCAATAATAAAACCGGGTCTTGACTCAACTATCCTTGTTTTTACGAGATATCGTATCGTCTCGATACTGTAGGACACTCCTGATCGGCGGATTTCACAGTCGTTCACTTCGAAAAAGGCATAACAACTAACGGCTTTTGACAACATCAAAAGTCGCATTTTTGGACCTGGATCATCGATCGCTTTGTGGGGAGGGATGTTGACGGGAACGAACAAAACTCGGTCGTAGTTGGTTTGCCTTAGAACTTCTTCTGCGAGAATGAGATGCCCTATGTGGACAGGGTTGAAGGTTCCTCCAAAAATCGCCGTTTTCATTACAGCGTGTCTCCAGTGTTCCGCATGATTGCTCTGCATTATTCTGAATTCTGGTCGGCATCAGGCCCACCATCGAAAAAATCCACGTCAAGGTCAAGCTCAAAGTCTGAAGGGCTGACATTTTCTTGTTCGTGCTGGCTAACAAGCGCAAAAAATGCCTCGCCTAGGGTGTCCAAACCTTCCCGCGTAAAAGCCGAGACCTCGTAGATTTCTTCATTTGCAAGCAAAGTCCGAAGGGTCGGCAAGCGTTCCTGAACCTCTGGAAGATCTATCTTGGAAACCACCACGAGATGCGGTTTTTGCAAAAGCGCCTCATTATATGCCTGCAGTTCGTTTCTAAGAATAGAAAACTGCTCTTCCCAGTCAGACACTGAAAGATCGACCACATAGGCCAAGACAGCAGTGCGGGCAATGTGCTTGAGGAAACGCAGGCCGAGCCCTGCCCCATTATGCGCACCTTCGATTATCCCAGGTATATCTGCCAATATGATATCTCGGTCATGAATCGTCATCACACCGAGATTAGGTATTTTTGTGGTAAAGGGATAGGATCCGACCTTTGCATTTGCATTCGTATAGGCGTCAAGGAGGCTCGACTTCCCTGCGTTTGGGAAACCGACGAGCCCAATATCGGCTATAAGCTGCAGTTCAATCTTGAGTCGGCGCTCCATTCCTGGTTGACCTGGTGACGCGAATCTTGGGGCCTGATTCACTGAGGTCTTAAAATGGGTGTTTCCCAGTCCGCCTTTTCCGCCCCGCAGGAATACCCAAGTGTCACCATCGTGCCAAAACCGGTCAGAGTCTGAAGTACCCTTATTGTCCTGCAAGGTCTGTGGTTTCTCACGTCCAAAGTCCATCAGGATTTCGCCTGAGTCGGCATCGCTTATCACGGTTCCTGGAGGCACTGCAATGATTATGTCTGCACCATCCCTGCCATGCATATTTCTGCCCATGCCAGGCTCGCCATTCTGTGCCTTAAAGTTCTGTTTGTAGCGCAGGTACGAAAGCGTGCGCAAGTTGCGCTTGATCATGAAGACCACATCGCCGCCGCGACCCCCGTCCCCGCCTGCCGGCCCACCTTTTGGAACGTACTTTTCTCGCCTAAAGGCTATGCAGCCGTCTCCTCCTTTTCCCGAAGATACCGTTATGACGGCCTCATCCGCAAACTTTACCAACCAAGTTTCTCCTACGTCGCTAAGACTTAAAAAGCCACCCTGGTGTGCACGAATGCACGGGTGGCTTTTGACATCGTTCCAAATTTTGGATCACACATTAGAGCTCGGTTTGGCCTTGCCGGCAGCCAGGCTCATGATCCAAAAACCTATTCTTCCTGCGTAAGTGGTTCGATCTGGGCGTATTTCTTACCCTTGTATTCTTTAAAAGACACTATTCCGTCTACAAGAGCATAAAGGCTGTCATCCTTTGCGATTGCCACATTCTTGCCAGGATTGATCTTGGACCCACGCTGCCTTACTATAACAGAACCGGCAGTTACCTTTTGACTCGCATATTTTTTGACACCCAGATGTTGCGGATTTGAATCGCGCCCGTTAACGCCTTTATGTGGCATGTTGCTTCCTCCAATAGTATAAAGCGCTGTTAGGCGCCCACAAATTCCTTTATGCTGAGAACAGTGTAAATCTCGCGATGGCCCTGAGTTAGTCGATAGTCCTTCTTGGGCTTGTACTTGAACACCACGACTTTGTCGCCTTTGATTTCGTAATCGATCGTGGCCTTTATTGACGCACCTTCGACATATGGATTCCCGACCTTTACTCCTGCCTCACCAGAGATCAGAAGAACCTTATCGAGCGAAATCTCTTCACCAACCTGCTTGGCAAAACGATCTACCATCAAGGTCTTGCCTTCTTCGGCGCGATATTGTTTCCCATGGACTTCTACAATTGCATACTTAGTCTGTGTCATGAAATTCCTCACAAAAAACTATAGCTGGCGAACTTTTATACACCTAATCGCCGAATTCTGTCAATCGTTGCCTTACATAAGCTCCAAAAAAGGAATACAGAGTAAGGTGCACACGGTCTTAAGCGTATTCCGTACTGCACTAACCAAGACAACTCTGCTGGTTGACACGTCCGCGTTTGGATTGTTCAGCACTGGATTGTCTCTGTACCATGAAGAAAAGTCCGCTGCAAGCTCATGCGCATAGGCAGCGAGAACCGACGGCTCTTTCGTCCTTGCTGCCAGCTCAAGACTGGCATCGAACATCGAAAGGCGCCGGACCAAAGCCCAATCTCCTTCGGACGTGAGTGCGTCGGCACTGGCGTGTCCATCTTTTGCATTCCCTTCGCCTTTTTCGTACTTTCTCAGTATAGAACAAGCACGGGCGCCCATGTATTGAATATAGGGGCCGGTGTCACCAGTAAAGGAAAGGGACTGTTTTGGGTCATAGAGCATGTCTTTGGTAGGAGCGCACTGGAGCAGATAATAGTGCAAGGCACCAAGTGCAACTTTTTCTGCAACAGCGTCGACGTCGCCGACCTCGGCGTCCCGGCCTTTTTCCCGAATTTCGTCTTTTGCAAGCCCAACAAGCTCATCAATAAGGTCGTCTGCGTCTACGACGGTACCCTCTCGGGTTTTCATTCTTCCGGAAGGCAAGTTAACGAGGCCATACGACAGATGATACAAATTGGACGCCCAGTCGAATCCAAGTCTTTTCAGCACTTCAAATAGAACTTTAAAATGATACTGCTGCTCGCTTGCCACCACATAGATAAGCTGGTCGAACGGCCAATCCTGATGCCTATAGATCGCCGTTCCGATGTCCTGCGTAATGTATAAACTTGTTCCATCCTTGCGCAGCAGGACTTTTCTGTCCAACCCAATATCTTCCAGGTTTACCCAGACTGAACCGTCCGGATCCTGATAGAAAATCCCCTTTTTAAGGCCTTCCAACACCTCAGCCTTACCTTTCATGTACGTTTGACTTTCATAATAGTATGTGTCAAAGCTGACACCCTGCCGCTCGTAGGTGGCTTTTATCCCGGAAATCGCCCATTCATTCATCTGTTTCCAAAGAGCAATTGTCTCTGGGTCACCCTCTTCCCAAGATTTAAGCATTGCCTGCGCTTTTTCTTCTGCCTGGGGATCCTGCTCTTTGAGTTGATTAAAAAGAACATAATACTTGCCTACGAAGTGATCACTCTTGAGCCCTTCGTCTTCAGGGGTACGACCCTGTCCGTATACCTTGTAGGCGAGCATCGACTTACAGATATGGACGCCACGGTCATTTATGAGATTGACCTTACGACCCTCGGCGCCGGCCTCTTTCAGAATTCTGGAGAGAGATTCGCCCAAGACGTTGTTGCGCAAGTGACCAAGATGCAATGGTTTATTCGTGTTTGGACAAGAGAATTCAACCATGATCCGTTTGCCTGACAATGGTTTGGTATCGTTCCAGTCCTCATTGCCGCTTCGTTTCAAAACCTCCGCGACGACCTGTTTGCGGTCAAAATATACGTTTACATAGGGACCAACTGCTTGAACTTTGTCCTTCGCATTCGTGTCGGTATTTTCTTCGACCTTTTGGCTAAGCTTTTCGCTGACGATGGAGGCCAGCTGAACAGGATTCATCCTAAAGACCTTGGCATAGGCAAACATCGGGAATCCGAGGTCGCCCATTTGGGGGCTTGGAGGGACCTCAGCGGCAATGTCTTCAGCCTGCAAAACGAAACCTTGAATACCTTTTTCGGCTGCGTACTGTGCAAGCGCGTTGCAAACTTCGCGCTTCCAATAGGTTTTTCTGTCAATCATGACGCTGATAGTAACCCGGAACTATTGATCTATTCAAGATTAACCATCGAGCTCAAGCTTGGCCAATCACGCCGAGAAGCAAGCCCTCGCATTCCTGTGGAACTGCGACAAGTTTGTGACGAGACGCAAAGCCTTTCATTATAAGAACCTTGCTTAAGGGAATCATAAGGCCGTCGGCGATGCAACGCCGCACCTCTTCGTTCGCTTTGCCGGCTTCAGGGGCAGCTTTGACGCGTATCACAAGGGCTCCGTTCCGAACCCCATCGATTTTCGAAACCGGCGAGCGCGGTATCACATATGCATTGAATTCGATGTGCGGAAGGTTGTTCACGGACTTTATATTGTATATAAACTTAGACACCATTGTGTTGAGACCTTGAAACAAGTGACAAAAACTCTTGCTCGTTGATAATGGGAATACCCAATTCTCGAGCCCGTATGTTTTTTTCGGACCCTGAATTGGGGTCGTTCGTCACAAGATAACTGAGACCTTTTGTCACTGAAGACTTCGTGACGCCTCCAAGGCCGCGAACTAATCTCTCCGCTTCGGCGCGCTTCATAGAAGTAAGTTCACCGGTAAAGCAAAACGAAAGGCCCGAACGTGTCTGCCCTTGGCCGGCTTTGTTTGACATGGGCTTCTTTATTGTAATTGCCCCGCTCGCAAGCAGCGCAAGCATT
>JAFIHQ010000138.1 GCA_017849315.1 Treponema sp. | reverse complement strand
GCAGCTGTCCGGTGTGTTCGATCCATTTGTCATGCCTCTGGACATTGGTTCTGGAGCAGACACCATCGAGATTGTAAGGCGCTTCATCGCGCTTCACACTGGCATGAAGTTGGAACTGACACATATACTCGGGTCGGATGCACTGCCAACGGCATCCGATTTCATAGAGAAAGACCTTGAGGTATGGAAAAAAGAAGCCCTGCAGTCCGGAGTGGAATATAGTCACTCAGTGTACGTAGCAAGGAGGGAGCGGCGGGGGAACCTTCAGCCCTGGCTCTCACATATCCGAAAACAAGGTGTTCCCGTGTACCTAGACCCGCGTGTCATTGGAACGCCGTCGAGTACTACATTTCGCAAGGACCGGGCTATTACTCTTATCTTGCCTACTGAAAATATAAGGGAAAAACTGGAGGTTCTTTTCCGCTACAATATGAATCGTCCCTGGTCCAAAGACGGTCTGCCGAAACCCTAAGGCCCGCGGTTGCGGATTGATCTTGGTGAGCGAATGCATCTCGGCCTGTGCCGGCTACCCAACTTGCCCATTTTGTCCTGATTGCCCTGTTTACGAATGAAAGCCGACGGTTTATGCTAGCAAAAACGCTGCTGATACTCAAAACGGAGAAGGTAAATGAGAATAGTATTGTTGGGACCTCCAGGAGCAGGGAAGGGTACTTTTGCGGAACAGGCTTCAAAGACCCTTGGTTTGCCACACATTTCGACAGGCGACCTTTTTCGAGCTGCAATTAAAAACGAAACAGACCTGGGCAAGAAAGTGAAGGATATTCTGGCACAGGGGCTTCTTGTTCCAGACGACCTCACAATCGGACTTGTCAGACAGAGGTTGGCTGAGCCCGACGCCCAAGCTGGCTGGATTTTGGATGGGTTTCCCCGGACGATACCCCAGGCTGAAGCCCTGCAGGAAATCAGTCCGGTAGAAATGGTCATCAACCTCGAAGTAGACGATGCATTAATTCTCCAGCGGCTCACAGGCAGGAGAATTTGCAGGAATTGCGGGCGGATTTACCACATTGTCAGCATGCCCCCCAAAAAGGATGGCGTCTGCGATGTCTGTGGCGGAGAACTTTACACAAGGCCCGATGACCAGGAGAGCGCCATCAAGACACGGCTTGCCGCATATCGGGAGCAGACCGAGCCACTCGTTGCGTGGTACGACGAAAAGAAGCTTCTTGTCCCGTTGCGCGGTTCTGGGACTCCAGAATCCGTTTATTCGGCATTTGAGAAAATTCTGCAAAATCGGGGCTGACATAAACTCGCCATGAACATGAACCGGAGAGAGGTCTCGACTTTCTTCTTGTTACTCGTGTTTATCCCAGGGCTTTGCTTTGGGGCTGGTCTTTCCGCAACGTCTGTCGCACTTGGCAACACAGTAATGACTGGAACGGCAACCCTAAAGCCAGTGCGCTCTACCTCAGGTTCTGGCGCCACGGGTGCCGAGGCTTTGAACTTGTCGCTGCGGTTGCGGATTGTTGACCAGGGCAAAGCATTGATTGACATTCCTGAACAAAGCTTATTTGGTTATCCACTTTCGAAGATGGAGTGGACAGACAGGGCCCTGTCTTTTGAGCTGGACGCATGGGGACCTGGTGAGGAGATGAGATTTAGAGGCGTTCTGAATGCCTTGTCAGGGCAACGCGGTGCTTACGAAGCAACGGGGATGATCAGTTCCAAGGATTGGCAGGGATCGTTTAGCGTGGCGTCACAACCGAGACTTAAGTCACCAGGGGTTTTCGAACTCGCAATCCAGGTGCAGGGTGGCGAGCTTCCAGGTACGCTCGTCTTGCCAAAAACCTCGATTAAATTAAATGGCACGCAGGGAACAGAAGAAGTGGGCGAATTCACTTCAGCCGTGGATTTCTTCCCCGTGCCGCTTGTGATACTTCTCTCTGGGGCTGGACCGACAGATAGGGATGGCAACAATTTCAGCGTCCCTGGACAGACGAATACGCTTCTGCAATTGTCGCAAAAACTAGCCGGAAAAGGTGTTGCAACCTACCGGTTCGACAAGCGAGGTTCGGGCGAAGCGTATTGGCTGGAGAAGCCGGACCAGGTTACGAGCATAGCCATTCACGCTCAGGATGCAGCAGAAGTAGTCAGATATTTTTGTTCAAGTGGCCGCTTTTCTCGAGTCCTGGTGGCAGGGATGAACGAAGGGGCATGGGTAGGAGCCATGGCACTCAATAGGCTTCAAGCAGCAGGGGTGCTGGCGGATGGCCTCATAGTTTTGGACGCATCAGGGGAAGATCCGGAAGATCAGCTTGCAAGTTCTCTAAGAACCCTGAGCCCGGAAGTTCAGGCCGAGGCGGAGCGCATCAGAGCAGCGATTGAGAAGGGGGAGCCTTATGCACAGCCCTCGGCCCAACTTGCCGCATTTTTTGCTCCTACTCGCTCGGAATGGGTCGCTGCCTGGCTTGCTTGCCACCCTGCTCAAGAGATAGCTTCCGTAAGCACCCCGGTTTTCTTTGTGCGCGGAGATGCGGATTTGCAGGTTTCGCGGGCAAGCTTTGAAAAACTACTTGCAGCCAGGCCAGATGCTGCGGCTTTTTCCATTCCCTCCATGAATTATGTCCTCAAACTTGTCAAGTCCAGAGAAGAAAACTACGACGCTTTTGTAAACCCATCTTATGGGCTACCCGAGGCCCTTGTCGACTTGGTAGAAGCTTTGGCAAAGGTGAAGAGTCTGCCTGAAACCGTAGGTCCTTACCGAAGGCTTAGCGACGAGAGTGCTGTTCCTTAATATTCCTGCGCCAACTTTGCCAGGCCATAAGCGAACTGACTAAACATTGAGCTGAGCGTACCGGAGCTGACGCTTATACCCTCAGCCCTGTAGGTATCGTTCTCAAGGGTGAGCGCCACGTCAGAACCTGCTCCGTCGCCAAGAAGCCGGGGAGCCGAAAAAGCCCACAGCATTCGTACAGCAGGCCTGAACATTTTTGCAGTTGCCGCATCCTTCATAACAATATAACTATTTATAGTATAATTATTTGTATCTGCAAAAGCCTGCCCTGTCTTGCTCTTGCCCTGACCCCCAACAAAGGAGCTTTTGTTGCATTGGACGATGATTTCAGAAATGGGCAAAGAATCCAGACCATCCAAGACACCCACACCGTTGAACAAGGCGTCCGGCGATTTGATGACGACGAGAAAGTCTGAGGGGGAATTTTTGTAAGGCGAAGGAACGACTTCCTTGACTTGGGCGGATTGGGCGCCCTTTTTGGCCGAGTCTGAAAGTGGAAAATTTGCGGCATGAATCACACCTTGTTCCAGAGGCCTAATGTACAAGGAGCTGTCCTTGGCCTTGTAGCCTTCAGACGTCTTTATCCAGTCGCCCTTGGTGGCGAGCGTGTATTGTACCGAAAAGGCCGGGAAGTTCCCAATTAGGACTAGTTCTGCGGTCCGACTTTCGGTATGCGTGCCAGACAAGCCGAGCCCCACAACGCTAACTCGGTTTACAAGGTCATTGAGGCTTTTTCGGTCCACCAGGGTTTCTTGGCCAGCTTTCTTAGACTTCTTGTCCGAGGGAGCACCAAGGTCATTCGCAAGGGAAGACAATGTCTCGTCCGACAGACCATCTACAATATCCTTAAGGGCGACTCTGTCGATCCTTGCATAGATTTCCGGTGTTTGCTCCAACTTGCTTGCTGGATCAAGTTGAAGCACGGACTTTGGTACCGTGGTACAAGCCGCAAGACTTAGTGTGCCAAGGATTGTCACGAGCCGTAGGGGAAGCAGCCATACACCATAATGCAGTTTCTTCGTCTGTGCCATTCGTTGTCCTTCCGATTCCCGACTGAGTACTAGTTCCCGGTCGAGTACTAGACCTGAGTATGCCTCACAGGCGGGCACAAAACAATGGGTTGCTTTGCGTCCTGGGTAAGACTCAAGTACCGAAACAAAGAAACAAAAGCTTAAGACTTTGGTGACATGAGAACGGGAAGATGTTAGGATGGCAGGCAGTAGGATGCCTGGCAGCACCTGGCAGCAGGATGAGAATAGCCGTCAGACTATAGTTAAGGAGGAGCATCGATGCAATCTGGTTCTGAGCTTCCGACATGGGATTTGACACCCATTTATCCAGACTTTGACTCTGAAGAATACAAACTTGCAAAAGCTCGATGTGCAGAACTTGCCGCACAGGCAGTCGACTTTTACAAGACCAGCATGGTAGTTCCACCCTCTGAGGATACTGAAGCTTGGCTCGCGCAGGCTCTCAGCCTTAACGACAGTCTCGGCTCAGTAATTGAGACGCTCTTGGCATATGCGTACGCGCGCTATAGCACTGCGACTCAAGATCAAAAGGCCATTAACGAACTCAACGCTATAGAAGCGCTCGCTCTGCCTGCTAAGCAGGCCGAGGTTTTGTACAGGAATGCGCTCGCCTTACGTAAAGACAAAGTGCTGCAAGTCGCCGAGACCAACCCGAAAATTGCGCCGTACGCCTTCTCCTTAAAAGAGGCACTCTATTTTCAGGCACACCAGATGCCGCCAGAAATGGAAGACCTTGCGGAGGATTTAAGCCGCAGCGGTGCTGACGCCTGGTCCAGGCTCCAAGAGACCGTGAGCTCAAATGCCAGCGCCGTGTGGGATACAGTCTCTGGCGAAAAGAAAACCGTAATTGAGCTTCGGAACTTGGCATTCAGTCCCGTGCGCGACACTAGAGAAAAGGCCTACAAGCTCGAACTTGGCGTATGGGAATCGGTAAAGATTCCTATGGCAGCAGCGCTCAATGGAGTTAAAGGCGCGGTTATCTCGCTTAATCAAAGG
>JAFIHQ010000137.1 GCA_017849315.1 Treponema sp. | reverse complement strand
GTTGCCAAGCCCGGTCAGTGAGTCGGTCAGCGTATCGTGCCGCAGTGACTCAATCTGTCGCAGGAGGCTTACCGTATCGTTGACGCCTCTAAATACTTCAATTGCGCCAATCAAACTGCCGTCTTCAGAATAGCAAGGCAATGCCTGGACAATGGACGGAACCCTATGGCCTGTCTTGTGATGGAAATAGACTTCTGTCCGACGTGCGACTCCGTCCTCTATTGTGGCTTTGAGCGGGCAGCCATTTATGCATACTTCACAGCCGTCGGCAGTGATGTGGCGTAAAAGGTTGTCAGAACATTTTCTTCCGATTACTTCCGTCGCAGCATACCCAGTGAGCTCTTCTGCCCCTCTATTCCAGCTGAGTATGCGCCTCTCTGGGTCGACTATATAGACACCCTCTTGGAGGACACCTATGACCGACTCGTACGACGACGATCCAATCTCAGGTTTCAATGGCACGGCTCAAGCCTCCTTTACCCTCTAACTGAAGATTTTACGATTAATAGCCTGAGGACGAAAGCAGTCTACCTCCACATCGACTGGAAATGGGCGATTCTCCGTACCACTTCTTCAATTTGGTCGGTGGGTGGCAAAATGGTCGTTCTAAAATGCGCAGTTCCTGCCATTTGGCCAAAACCTGAACCGGAAACGAGGCAGATTCCCTCGGACTCCAAGAGGGCCATGCAGTATTCTTCGTCGGTGCGCCCTTCCGGCAGTGTGATCGATGGAAAAGCGTACATTGCCCCCGCAATCGGTTGGCAGCTTATGCCTGGAATCTTGTTGAGGCCTTCACTCAAGAGGACGGCTCGCTTTTTGAGTTCACTTAAGATGCCTTGCTTCTCTGCTTCGTATGCCTCATATGATGGGTCGCCAGGTTTTGGTGGTTTGACCATCAGATACGTCACAAGCTGCCCCACAAGGTTTGAGCACAACGATACGCTCATGAGCTTGGTTATTTGTGCAACGACTTCGGCAGGGACGTTGCGCACTTCCATATAGCCTCCACGTTGGCCGCACTCCCCCAGGAAGCCTTTGGAACAGGAATGGAAGCTGAAGAGGCTCACCTCTTTTTCGCCAAGTTCTGTCATTACCCGTGCAAAAGAGACGAATTTATCTTCCGGTCTGTAAATGTTTTCCTGGTACACTTCGTCGGCCAGGATGGTGAGATTATGTCGCTTCGCAAAATCGATCACCATGGCGATGTTGTCCCTGGTGAGCACAGCCCCTGTTGGATTTCCTGGATTGATGATACAGATGGCTTTGGCCTGTACGCCTTTCGCACGCGCTTCCGCAAGCGAGCTTTCCAACATGCTTTGGGAAAGAGCCCAGCCCGATTTTTCGTCCAGGAAGTAGCCGATCTGTTTGCCCCCATAAAGCGTAATTGTAGCTGAATAAAGAGGATATTGTGGTACTGGAATCATGATCCCATCGTTCGGGGTGTTAAGAAGCATCATGAGGGCGGTTTGCACTCCCTTGGAGGCACCGTCTGTGAGGTAAATATGTTCAGCATCGGCTTCTACTGTTACGCCACCGTATGAATCGCGATTCTGGATGAAATTTGCAATGGCTTTGCGCACAAAAAGAAGCCCCTTGGAATCCGAATATGCACCCACGCCGAACTTCGATTCTTTTAAGATAGTGCGTGCAATTTCGACGGTATCTGGAGGGAAGATGCCCTCTGCCTTATCTAAGAGCTCCGGATATTCCACAAGGGCGAGCACCTGCCGAACGTACGTTATGGGTTTTTGACCCAGCGCCTGCGGGTTACCGATGTTACAGTAGATTATTCTCTTGCCTGCTTTTTCCAGTTCATTAGCACGGGCAACGATTGGCCCGCGTACCGCATATTCGGTGTCCAGCACCGCTTGACCGAGGTCTGAAAGCTTGAGGGCCATGAGGACTCCTTCGTCAGGTTCTATAAAGCTGTAGAATTATAGACAATTATTCCGTATTATACGCTGGTGCTGCCACTGAGTCGAGTTTTTTCTGCACATAAGAGTGGTTCTGTCGCAATAAAATAATTATTCATACTAAAATAAATAATTATAATTTTTGGTTCGATTTTTCGGCTTGACCTTCGTTCTGGCTTGGTATATACAAAGAAAAACCCTATTCGTTGCCAACCTACGTGTTTAGGGAGGCAAGCATCCCAGTCAGAGGAGGCTTCTATGCCCGTCAACCTTAAAGGACGAAGTTTTTTGACCCTCAAGGATTTTACCCCAGAGGAAATCCGATATCTGCTCGACCTCTCAAAAGATCTTAAAGCCAAGAAACGCGCAGGTGTCAAGGGCGACGCTCTGTACCGCAAGAATATCGTGCTCTTGTTCGACAAGACTTCGACACGCACTCGCTGCGCATTCGAGACCGCATGCTGGGACGAAGGCGGCAATGCCACTTACCTTACCAATTCCCAGATGGGCAAGAAGGAGTCGGTAGAGGACACGGCGCGAGTCCTTGGCCGTATGTACGATGGCATTCAGTACCGAGGTTATTCCCAGAAACTGGTTGAAGATCTTGCAAAATACTCAGGCGTTCCAGTGTGGAATGGCTTAACAGACGAGGATCACCCCACGCAGATTCTTGCGGATCTGCTCACCATTGAGGAGCACGTTGCCAAGCCGCTCTCCAAGGTCAAGCTTGTCTACTGCGGAGACGCCAGAAACAATATGGGCAATGCGCTCATGATCGGTTGCGCAAAGATGGGCATGAAGTTCGTCGCGCTTGCACCAAAAGAGTTGTGGCCTCAGGAAAAGCTCACTGAAGAAATGCGCGAAGTGGCTGCAAAAACCGGCGGCTCGATCGAATTCTTTACAATAGACCGTGCCGATGCGGCTTTGGCCGGGGCCGACGCGCTCTATACCGACGTCTGGGTGTCGATGGGCGAAGAGGACAAGTTTGCAGAGCGTATTGCTCTTCTGGAAAAATACCGCATTACCATGGACTTTGTGCGCAAAACCAATAACCCCGACGTTATCTTCCTTCACTGCCTGCCATCATTCCACGACACGGAAACGGATGTGGGCAAGGACATTGAAAAAAAGTATGGCCTCAAAGAGATGGAAGTGTCGGACGAAGTGTTCCGGTCCAAGCACTCTGTCGTTTTTGACCAGGCCGAAAACCGACTTCATACGATCAAGGCGGTCATGGTCGCAACCATAGGAAACGTCTAGGCCCCCTGCTGGCGAGCCTGGGCCGTTCAAACCGATGGGTTTGATGGCGGTAAGGGAGTGTAGAGGCTCGCCAGGTCGAAGAGGGCGATGGTCCCTGCCTGGTGCGCCTCTGTTCCTTGCTCTTGTCTTTGCTCTTGCGCGGCAAAATCTGGCACGACATTTGCTGTCATTGCGCCTGAGGCCTGTGCAAGGGTCTGGAACCTCAGTTCCTTAGTTTGCCCTGGGCGCAGATAGAAACCGGCGTCGTCGAATTGGCCTTGGCCCGAAAGGTCACAGGCCTGTACAAAAAAGGCAGGGGCACACTCAGCACGTACTCCATAAGAACCTGCTTCTCTATCACCTGTCTCTTTCCGCTGCAATACAAGCCGAGTCGGTTTGAAGTGACAGGATTTTGGCTCGGCAAGCAGGAGTGTAGACGTCCGCTCTAAGACGATATTTGCGTTCAGGTCTTTGCCCAGTATGTCGGCCTGGATACTCGCTTCTACATAGCAGTCTTGTGGCGAGGCCGGCACTTGCTTTACAGGCAGCGACCACAGTTGCATAGATGCTTGGGGTGCAATCTGCGCCTTGAGGTTTGTTTCGGCCAACGTGGCTCCGTCGAAGGCACAGAATCGCACTGTGCAGGTCACATCCAACTCGGCATCGAAGTCGCTCACCACAAAAAGTTTTATGCTTTCATCCTGTAAGAAGAGAGCGGGCAAGAGTGGATCGTAGAACCTTCTTGCCTCGTAATGGAGCAATTTCCAAAGGCCAGAATATTCTATGCTCGACCAGGAGATAGCTGGCCAGACATCGTTGAGCTGCCAATAAAGTGTGCCCATGCAGCGTGGTTTGCAGGATCGCCAAAACTCTACAGCGGTTTTTATCGCCATAGCCTGCTGTACTTGAGACGCATAAATTGTCTGAAGATAACCTTTTTGTTTTCCGAAATACCGTTCCAGTGTCTGGCCGATGAGTATTTCGCCCTTGGGATCACGCTCATGAAATTTCAAAGTTGGGCTGCCGATACAACGTTCCGAAGGGTCGGCAAAAAGTTCGATTGTCGGCGCAGAGGGATAGGATTGGAAGCCAAATTCCGAACAGAAGCGCGGTTTCACCGTCAAATACTCCGAGAACGGTTTTGCCTCGTGCCAGACTGACCAAAAATGCATATCGCCCGAGCTGTCTGCATGCCAGTTGTCAGAAAAATCCTTTAGACCTGCCGAAGGGCTCGAAGGCCACCAACAGCGGTCGGGATCGAGCTCTTGGATGACCTTCCCGAGTACACCGTAGGTGAGCAATTCATAGTCTTTTTTGTAGCGTTCAGGCGCCGCTCTGGATTCTTCGTACCACGTAATGGCTCCCAATGCCTCGTTGTTGCCACACCAGAGCGCCAGGGATGGATGATCTGAGAGCCTTTTTACTTGAGCTCGAATCTCTTCTTCAACGGTTGCCAGAAAACGGGCGTCCGAAGGGTAAAGCGCGCAGGAAAAGGCGCAATCCTGCCAAACCATGATGCCATATTCGTCGCAAAGATTGTAGAATGTATCGCTTTCGTAGCGTCCGCCGCCCCATACGCGAAGACAGTTCATGTGTGCCGCCACCGCGGCCCGCAAAAGCGTTCGAAGCCGCGTCTCGGTCCAGCGGGAGGGAAGGGCGTCGGCGGGAATCCAGTTGGCTCCCTTGGCAAATACCTTCTTCCCATTGACGACGAACGTCATCTCCCGGCCAATTTCGTCGTTTTGAGTCGAAACACGAAGCTCTCTAAAGCCAATGTTTTTTTCTACCTCGCAAAAAACCCCGCCAGGGCCAGCCTTGCCAGGGTTAGTATCGCCAGTATCAACGTTCCTTGTGCTCTGGTCGTCACTCTCCATGGACCCATTCGGCGTAGAATGCCCGGCAAAATCCCGCAACCGAACGGTGAGTTTGTAAAGCGCCTGTTCGCCTTGTTTAGCGGGCCACCCCTGTTCGCCCTGTTCGACAGGCCACCAGAGTCGCGGTTGTTTTATCCGCAAGTGTTCAACAAGAAGAGAATTGCCCTCTTGGACGTGTACTTCTTTCCTGACAGTAACACCTGCCAGTGTGATTTCCAGAATAGCGTCTTCCTGTTCCTTGCTATCCACTTCAACCGCAACACTGACATCAAAATCGGGCGTTTGGCCGGTCCTTTTTGCCGACTCCCAGTCATCAAAATCGGTATCCGTGTCAGGTTGCAAAGCCTTGAGCCTTGTCTGCACCGACTCGATTCGCGGCCCATCGGTACCGATGATGGCGATGTTGTCGTAAATGCCCCCTGTCATAATGCATGGACCCCAGTCCCAACCGGACATGCACTGGGCTTTCCGCACAAGGTTGCGGTGTGGGGACGAGACTGGATAGACGGATTCTGGGATCGGGTAGGTCAAGTTGCCTGCACGTTTTGCAGCAAGCTTTACTGGTGAGAAAATAACGATCTCGATTTTGTTTTTGCCCTGGCGAACGAAATCCTGAACATCCCATCGGCGTGGAATGAACATATCGTCGCCCGTACCGGCGAGTCTGCCGTTTACGTAGACATCTGCGACTGTGTCCAACACATCGATGGAAAGAAACAGGCGTTTGCAGTTAAAAAGCGGCGCTGTGAGGGTGAATTCCCGTTCCAAGACCCAGTCTGCCTTGCCCACCCACTGGATTTTGAGCTCGTTGGTGCCTTCGTAGGGATCGGGAATCAGCCCGGCGGCAAAGAGGGCGGAGACGATATCCCCGGGAATTGCTGCAGGGATGCCTTTAGCGAGACGCTCCAGGCTGGCACTGTCCAAGTGGCCGTCTGTATCGGTAAAGGGCGATTCCTGGATCGTCTTTGCTTTGAGCAACCAAGATCCGGCAAGCGATAGGGATTCCATGGCAATCCTCCATTTTCAGGCCTAAGTTCTCTCAAGCATAGATTTTTCTTGACAGCCTTGTATAGTCATGGTATTGGTTAATTGGTTGATTCTATAAACCAATTAAAAAAGTTCCGAAAGGCTCAGTTTAGGAGTCGAGTTTAGGTCGAGTTCAGACAGGGCGACAGGGAGCGAGGGAGATAAAATGACAAGACCCGCTGATAAACGCACACGTACTGCAGCCCGCATTTTTCGCGCTGTATGGCGGAATCCTGGCGTAAGTCGCATCGATCTTGCGAAGATGCTTGATCTTGACAAGTCGACCGTTACAAACCAAGTTGCCGCGCTCTTGGCTCGTGGCCTGATCAACGAGACCGAGGAGAAGGAAGCCTCTAAGAAAGGTGGACGCAAACCTATAGAGCTGGCGGTAAACCACGACTATGGCCGATTTGTAGGCATAGAGATTCAGCTCGGCTTTTACGAGGCGGTCGTTGTCGACATGGCAGGGAAAATAATAGGAACCAAGCGCGGCGCAATAGATACTAGCAACGAGAATTTTGCCGACATCGTTGTCACCATTATTGACGATATGGAAAAGAAATACTGCCAGAAGTCGATTTTGCTCGGCGTGGGAGTTGGAACCGCTGGCCTGGTGGACTCCAAACGTGGGCGCATTCGTTATTCAGTGCCCCTTGGGATCGACAGGCCTTTCGATTTTTTAAAAGCGATGGCAGGAAGAACAAAGGTTCCTGTTTTTATAGAAAACGATGCCAATTGCTGTGCATGGGGCGAACTGGCTTTCAATAAGAAAGAAGAACTCAAGGATTTTCTTTTCGCACTTGTCGAGTACAGGCAAGACCGAGTGTCCCTGGCGAACTATGGCGGCATGGGGGTCGGGTTCGGCATTGTGCTTGGGGGAAAAGTGCATACAGGCGCCCACGGGGTCGCCGGCGAGTTCCGGAGCGCTTTCTGCAATGGCAAGAGCGATGTTCAGTTTTCTTTGCCGAAAGAGGAGCTTGTGCGTATAAGCGAGGATCGCTCGGTACTGGAAAAGGCCGCGGACGAGCTTTCCAGAAACATGGCAATGCTGGTCAACACAATGGACTTTTCTCAAGTTTTCATAGGCGGCGATATCGAGGCGCTTGCGCTCGACCTGCCGGCGCTCCTTAAAAAGCGTATTGATGAGAATTGGATGTATTCTTCGCCCAAAGAGGTAGAAATTCGATATTCGAGTTTTCAGGACAAGGCGGTGGCCTATGGGGCCGCTGGTATGGTGTTTGAACGGCTTTTGTCCGAGCGTCAGTTGCCGGGGTTGGAGTTTTAGAGTTTGCGCATCTTGCCGACTGCACTAAGACAGTTGGCATAGCATTGTTGGGATAGGCTGAAAAGCAGCCTATT
>JAFIHQ010000136.1 GCA_017849315.1 Treponema sp. | reverse complement strand
GAGGCCGCCCATAGTTTTGGCTGATGAACCGACCGCCAACCTGGACTCCGCTACCGGTGAGCGTATTCTCAATCTGATGAAGCGCATGAACCGTGAGTACGGTACAACCTTTATTTTCAGTACCCATGATCCGGGGATCGTCGAGATGGCAGATCACGTCATCCGGCTTAAGGATGGCGCGGTTATAGAGAATCGGCGTCGCGTGGTCGAAGATGCTGTTTCTGCTGACGGCCTTCCCTTGAGTGGGCAGGTGAAAGCCGTGGAAGAGAAAACCATTGAAGCGAAGGTGCATGTATGATTGCAGCGCGGATGGCCTACGGCAACCTTTTCCTGCATAAGGCCAAGAGCATAATTCTTGGCACCATCATGTGTTTAGGAATAGCTGTGCTTTTTGTCGGGAACTCGCTTATCGATACCGCAGTCAACGGTCTGCACAAGATGTTCGTGGAAGGCTATACCGGCGACGTCATGGTGACGGGGCCGACGAGCTACACCACGACGATTTTTGGCGAGACCGCTGGTGGTGAGGACGTTATCCCCCACATTGCGCAATATAGTAAATACGAAGAGTACCTGGCCAAGGATCCGCGTGTTAAAGCCACAATGCCCATGCTGAGCGGCAAGGTGGCGATGGGGATCGGTGAACAGGTTATCGGTTCAGGATCGGCATTCGGCGTCGACAGCGAGAGCTACCAGAACTTCTTTTCCGGCAACGTGACGTTGGTTAACGGCGAGTGGCCAGTCAAAGCCGACCCGGCATGGATTATGTTGTCCGAAACCTCGACCGCAATGCTCTCGCGTTCCGCGGGTAAGACCTTGGCGCCTGGCGACAAGATCGTGTTGAGCGCGCTCAACGATACTGCCGGCACGGTAATTCGTGAAGTCACTATAAAGGGAATAATCCGCTTTAACCAAAGCAATCAGGACTTGGCGCGCATCTCGCTTGTCGATGCAGATACGCTGCGGGACCTTTTGGGCTTCGCAAGCCTGCGCGATGGGCCAATAGAACTGACTCCTGAGCAAGCACAGTTTGTGTCTTCGTTTAATCCCGACGCGCTTTTTATGGACAGTTTTACGGTTGCGTCTGGTGATACCGCCAATGCCGCGCCGACTTCTGAAACTGCTCAGACTATGGCATCATCCGCTGCCACCACGACTGCCGCGACGGTACAGCCTGCATGGCAATTCTTGCTCATAAAGTTGCAGCCCAATGCGAATGCAGCGCAGTTCCAAAGCGATCTCACAAAATTCGCTGCCAGTTTGGATGAAAACGATCATGTGCAAGACTGGGTTGCTGGTGCCGGGAGTGTAGCGCGTGGCGCTCTCACCATGAGGCTTATTTTCAATTTGATGATCATTGTAGTGGGTGTGATTGTCGTCTTGATCACGATGAACGTACTGGTCGTTTCCATTAGCGAGCGGGTTCCAGAGATTGGTACCTTGAGGGCCCTTGGAGCAAAGAAGAAGTTCGTCCGCAAAATGATCATTTTGGAAACGACGTTCTTGGCGATTATATCCGGTGTCGTAGGGCTTATTCTCGGTTACGTTATCCTGATCCTACTCAAGAATTCTGGCATAACTGCGCCAAACGTTTTCTTCGAAGCGATCTTTGCAGGGAAGAAACTCGTCCCCACAATTTCTGCAATTGCTGGGCTAGAGGCCTTTTTGAGCATCTTTGCAATGAGCATTATCGCTTCGCTCTATCCGATTACGCTGGCCTTGCGTATCAAGCCAGTTGTTGCAATGCAGGGCGAGTGAGGAGCTTAAACTATGATCGAATTTACAATGGCGCTTAGAAATACGGTAAGGCAACCTCGACGGACACTCCTTTTGGGAGGTGCCATAGCTTTTGGAGTGCTGATTATCTGCCTAACGACAGGGTTTACCGCAGGCATGGAATCGGCGGTGCAAAACAATGTGACGCTCTTTTCGGGTGGTCATATTCTGGTTAATGGGATGACCGCGTCTCAGAATGGAAGAATTCAGAATAGAGTGAGCGATGAGGCGCTGATTCAAAAAGTGAGGGATCTCGTGCCGGAGGCCATTAGCGTTTCTCCGACAGCACAAGCGCAGGCAACCATAGTGTTTGGTTCCAGGGAACAACAGTTGCGCCTGCGCGGCGTGGACTGGACGAGTGACAAGCTTTTCTCACAAAACCTCATACTGACTGGCGGAGACTGGAAGACTGGAACTTCGGACCGGATGCTTATACTCGGTGCACAGTCCGCACGGAGGTTTGGCCTGGGTATCGGCGACTCGGTTGTAGTTCGACTCTCGACTGCAAGCGGCCAACAGAACGTGGTCGATTACAAGGTTGGGGCAACATACGACGATACAGCGGCAGGTGGGATGACCACGGTGCTTGTGCCGCTCACGGATCTACTGTCCGATTTGAATATGAAAGAGGGAGAATATCAGGCGCTCGCGATTTTTCTTCCGGATGCCTCAAGAGCTGATGCGGTGGCTAACACCCTGAAGTCGGGGCTTGCGAAGGCTGGCTACACCGTGGCGGGCCAGAATGCAGCAGCAGCTGCGACATCCAGCGGGGCTGGTGCGAATACTCCCTCTGTCAGGTCAGGAACTGGTTCGGGCACGGGTTCGAGTATGGGAACCAGCACAGCCGCTGGTATTGGATTTGGAAATACTGGTACTGGTGGGCAGGGTAGTTTTGCCGGTACAGCCAGTGGCCTCGATGGTATTACATCTGGCGCGGGCAACGCCTTTATGCAGTATCGTCAGAATGCGACGGGCCTTAAGGCCGGCGCTTCAATGTACAGGATCTCAACCGTGACGGAACTCTCTGGGCAAATGGGCACGGTGTTAGGTTCGGTTCGTTGGATTGGTGGTACCATCTTCGTGATAATGTTGCTTTTGACCTCTGCTGGTATTGCCAATACCTATCGCATGGTCCTGCTTGAGCGTACGCAAGAGATTGGCATGTTGAGGTGCGTGGGTTTCAGACAGAAAGACGTCTTCAAAATCTTTATGATGGAGGCGGCGCTTATAGCATTTGGCGGCAGCCTTGCGGGCATTCTCGTCAGCTTGCCCGTTGGCCTCCTGGTGCACCTCATTCCTCTTAACCCTCAGGGCAGCCTTGGCTCGGCCTTAGCTCGAGGCCATTTGGTCTTTGCCCCCAATCTTCTTTCCTATTGTATTGTCTGTCTGATTGTTGTGGCGGTCTGTCTATTGGCTGTGAGCGGCTCTGCCCGTAAGGCTGCCCGCCTGCAACCTGTCGAGGCCATGAGAAAAGTGGCTTAAACTTAACCAAAGTGTGTTATCAAGTAAATGAACCTATTTTGTAAATATTTGTACTACAAATAGTAAGGAGTGTTTTATGAGTAGAGAGAAAAATCGCGCATTGAGAAAGTTCAGCATTATCTTGCTGCTTTTGCTCTTATCCATTGGAGCTTGGGCCCAGGGTGGCCCCCCTCCTGGAGGTGGTATGCCTCCTGGCATGTTTGGCGTGGACACTAGCAAGCCAACTTCGAACGATGTGACGACATATACGGCGCAGAACTTTCTTTCGTTGGTTCGTCAAACCGATATCCGTTCCAGTTTTTATGATAGCGATATGACGGCAACGATCACCATGGTGAGCGTCAGCCCCGAAAAAGGCACAATGACTCGAAAAGAGATCATCTACAGACGTGACAAGGATGACGCGTTCCTTATGCTCACCCTGGAGCCTGAGTCGAGAAAAGGCCAGGGTATGTTGCGTGTAGACAACAACATGTGGCGCTATGACCCGACGAGCCGCAAGTTTACGCATACGACACTTAAGGCCCAGTACGAAGACACAACCGTGCGAAACAATGACTTCAGGCGGAGCCAGCGTGCGCTCGACTATTCTGTAACCTCGCTCACGTCGGGCACTTTGGGCAAATACAACGTGTGGATCGCGGAGCTCAAGGCGAACAACGACGAAGTTCCCTTCCCCTATATCAAGATGTGGATCGACAAAGAGCACACTGTCGTGCTCAAAGTAGAGGAGTATAGTCTTTCCAAGAAACTCTTGCGCACCTCGTATTACACCAATTATGTGCAGATTGGAACATCGTATGTTCCCACGGTGCAGATCTTTCAGGATGGCCTGATTCCAGAAAAGCGGACTCAAGTTACCTACACGAATATTTCCACAAAACCAGTGCCAAACGATGTGTTCACTAAGAACTATCTTGAGCGCATGAGCCAGTAGGTCGGAGCAAGGAGACCACAATGAAACATAACGCAAAAAATGTTGTCCTTTTTGGTCTGGTGTTGCTGCTTTGTCTTGTACCGGGTTTCCACGTGTTTGCCCAAACGACTTCAACAACAAGCGCTCTGGATACAAGCACACCTCTGGACGAAAATACTCTTTTTGGTGAGCAGAACCAGCTCGTAACGGTTATCGATACGGCGACAGCAGCTCAGGGTGTTCAATTGGTGGCGGATACAAAAACCTATCCATCCTTCCTCCTTGAGGGCGATGCCAGCACTGGCGTCTCCGGTTCTGTTTCTACCAGTTCGGCGCTCACACTTTTTGGGGCCG
>JAFIHQ010000135.1 GCA_017849315.1 Treponema sp. | reverse complement strand
GCGTCCGGCCAACGGACTATCGGTATCTTTGGACCAGTGTTTTTCCTGCCCGGACTCAGTGTCTTTATGCGTGGTGCAGGAAGACGATTGTTTAGCGAGCCGGACGAACCACCACAAACGCCCAGGTTGCCACTCGCAAGTTGAAGCGCCACACAGAGCCTCATCGTTTCCTCACCATACTCGGTTCGCTGGATCGAATAGCCCGGAATGAGCATAGTTGGTTTTGTGTGCATCCACTGCTCCGCCAGAATCTCTATTTCCTGCTTCGGAATGCCAGTTATGAACTGGGCCCACTCGGGCGTTTTAGGAATCCCGTCTGATACACCAAGCACATGGGCCATGAGCGATTCAAAACCGACGCTGCGGGCAGTGATAGCATCTTCTGCCAGTAACTTATTCTCTTGCCAATAATTAAGAACAGAATACAACAAAGCAAGGTCGGTACCTGGCCGAATTGGAATCCAATTCGCACCGAGTGCTTGTGCAGTCTTTGTTCTGCGGGGATCGATGCAAACAATCGGCGTACCTTTCTTGGCTGCCCTCAGGAGCATTGCAGGCAACTCAGCGCCAAGACGAGCCTCAAAGACATTGGCACCTAAGAGAATGACAAGGTTAGAGTTTTCTATCGTGGCTGGGTCAAAACCAGAGTATTGGAAATCGACACCAAAAACACGCTCAAGCGCATACATGGCAGCTGCACAGGAATAGTTCCCCGACAATGCAGTGTAGTCACCCAAAAGGCTCAAGAAGCGAGCCGAAAGGGCTTGGGTCCCATGCAAAGCTCCAGTGCAGCCTGCACTGGACAAATTCAGAATAGCACAAGCGCCGTACGTACCAACCGTTTCGCTCAGTTTTCTTGCAACGAGTTCCAGAGCTTCCTGCCAACTTGCTTCCCGAAAAACCCCAGATCC
This sequence comes from Treponema sp., assembly GCA_017849315.1. Classification (GTDB taxonomy): domain Bacteria; phylum Spirochaetota; class Spirochaetia; order Treponematales; family Rectinemataceae; genus JAFIHQ01. The sequence continues at coordinate 5,625 of JAFIHQ010000135.1, read as the reverse complement.
GCGTTCGCCCACACGTATAAGAGGCGATTTTAGGCGTTGCGGCGAATAATGAAAATGCGGGACGGCATATCCCTTGGCGCAGCCCCGGATAAAGGGACCAGCCAAAGGATTCTGCCTTACCCTTGTCACTCTGCCGTCTTCTTTTTCTACAAGAAGGGGACAAGCATCCCCGCCACAATCCCGTCCACAAAAAAACGGCAAAACCTCTTTCATAACGTCATTCTAGCACCACTAAAACGCTATATCGATCACCTCTTCCATTCTTTCGACAGGATGGAATGTTATGCCTTTCTTGACATTCTCGGGTATATCGTCCAGGTCGTTGAGGTTGGCAGCCGGTATGATAATGTCCTTTATCTTATTGCGTTTTGCAGCCACCGTTTTCTCTTTGAGCCCTCCGATGGGCAGCACCTGACCGGTTAGCGAGAGCTCCCCAGTCATGGCGAGTCTGTCCTTTATCTTTTTCTTAATAACCAAAGAAAGCAGGGCTGTCGCCATCGTGATGCCCGCGGAAGGTCCATCCTTCGGAGTCGCTCCTTCCGGAATATGAAGGTGAATTTGCCTGCCCTCGAAGTAGTCTGCCCCGATGCCGAACATCTGTGCCGCAAGGTTACGAACATAGGTGTAGGCAATATTGGCAGATTCTTGCATAACAGAACCCATTTGGCCTGTCAGCTTAAAGCCCTCTTTGCCTGGGTTCGCAACTGCTTCTATAAGCAAAGTGTCACCACCAAGGCTTGTCCATGCAAGACCAACTGCCATGCCGGGCCTTGTAGCGCGTTTTATGTCCTCAGGATGGAAGATTGGCTTACCAAGGTATTTTTGCACCGCTGCCTTGTCCACAATAAACTTCTTACGCTCGGTTCCTTCTTCCTCCAGGACAATGGACTTTGCAATCTTTCGATGTATCTTGTCCAAGTACTTTTCAAAGTCCCTGACTCCAGCTTCACGTGCATAACTATCGGCAATAAAAAGCAATGCGTCACGAGTATACCGCACATCGCCTTTCTTGAGGCCGCTTTTTTCAAGACTCTTCGGAATGAGATAATGCCGCGCTATTTCGATCTTCTCGCTATCGATATAGCCTGGTATCTGAATGACTTCCATACGATCAATCAGTGGTCTCGGAATAGTATCCAATGTGTTCGCTGTCGTAATAAAGAAAATGTTGGAAATGTCAAAAGGCAGATCCAAATAGTGATCGCGGAAGCTGAAGTTCTGTTCAGGGTCCAATGCCTCAAGCAAAGCGCTGGAAGGATCGCCTTGATACGATGCACCCATCTTGTCGATTTCGTCGATCATGAAAACCGGATCCCGTGACTTGGTAATCCTCAAGCCTTGAACAATCTTGCCAGGTAGTGCCCCAACATAAGTTCGCCTGTGTCCCTTAATCTCAGCCTCATCACGCATTCCACCGACACTAAACCTGAAGAACTGCTTGCCCATGGCCCGGGCGATCGACCGGCCTACACTTGTCTTACCAACGCCAGGAGGTCCCACAAGGCAAAGAATAGAACCCTTCGAGTCTTTCTTGAGCTTCCGTACTGCCAGGTATTCGACAATTCGGTCTTTGACATCCTGAAGTCCATAGTGGTCTGCCTCAAGGGTTTCCTGTGCTTTTTTCATGTCGAAATCGTTCGATAGTGGTGCATTCCAAGGAAGCGAGCACACCAGCTCAAGCCAATTGCGCGTAACCATGTATTCGCTGGAAGAGCTGTCCATTAAGTTGAATTTCTCAAGTTCCTGCTCTGTCAGTTCCTTTATTTCGCCTTCAAAGCCGAAACTGTCGATTATCGATTTAAACTTCTGATAATCCGAGCTCTTTGCGTCGGCAGGCATACCGAGCTCTTCTTTTATTTCCTTGAGCTCCTCTCTAAGAAAATACTCACGTTGGCTCTTCTCTATGCGCTCGTTTATTTCCGCCTGAACTTTTTTCTGGATTCGCAAGAGTTCCTGCTCTTTCTTGATATAGATGAGCACCTGCTCCATGCGTGCACGAACGTCAAATTGCTCCAAGACCGCCTGCTGATCTTTCTTGTCAATATTGAGAATACTCGCAATAAAATCCGCAATCTTACCAGGATTATCGATATTGACCATGTTAAGGCGCATCTCTTCGGAAAACAGGGGATTGTTCTCGGAAACCTGCTTCATTTCGCTCAAGAGTGCACGAGTAAGCGCCTTAACTTCGTCGGTATCGTCGTTGAATTCCTCCGGGTACTCGACCGCAGCAACAATAGGTGGCTCCTTTGCAAGGAATTTCTTTACCTGAAAGCGCTTTAGAGTGGAGATATAGATATTGATACCACCATCAGGCAAGTTTATCTTTTTGACGATTTTAGCGATCGTACCAACTGTGTAAAGGTTGTCGGCGTAAGGCGTCGTCTCTTCATTTTTGCTTAAGACGAGACCGATCATACCATCCCCGGTCAACACTTGTTCGACAAGCAGAATATCGGGCTGATTTGCGATCATGATGGGCGTAAAAATGCCCGGGAAAATTGGCCTGCCCTCGAGCGTTATGATGGGCAATTTTGTTGGCAATACTTGATCTATTGGAATTATTTCGTTGTCAGGCATAGCAACTCCTAGTACGTACAATTATTATTATAAACGGTAACGAATGCTCTATATATGAGACATTCACTATTTAAATCTAAATATTTATGGCGTTGCAGGCAAGTTCAAAAACAAAACAGAGGCGCACGACAGCCTTGCCGAGCTAAAGTTGCGAATTATATTGAAGAAGAAGTTTTCCAGCTATGTCGTTGCCTTCTCTTAGACAATGATCAGGATCTTTACTACAAATCACCCCGTGAAGAAATCCTGCAGAGAAGAAATCGCCTGCGCCAGTTGAATCTTGCAGAGTGAGCGGCTCTGCGGGCTGCCTGAAAATGTCGGATTTTCTGTTAGTTTTGTCCAGGCAAATGCAAAGAGCACCAGCAGGCCCCTGCTTCACAATCCAACAGGACTGCATTGTGGCATGGTTAGAATCTGGAATGCCATTGGTCACAGAACTCAGCCCAATTGGATAGAGCGCAGAAAACTCAGCATCGTTGGCAAAAACATAGTCGGCGTGGTTCTGCGCAAAGTCTTTCAGGCTGTCCGCATTCTCAACTGCGTTCCCCAAGGTCGAAACATCAATAGCTACCAGGCTTCCTCTTTGGTGGGCTACGTTAGCAAGATCCTGCAGCCATGAGAATTCGTCGACAAGGAGCCCATCGAGCCACAGAATTCCATCTTGAGGGATCGCATCGATGATAGGCGAACCCGCAATCGTGTGCGCGGCGCCGGAGCTGACCACCGTGTACACTCCCCCCGCGCCCCCCTGCACCGCCAGCCTCAAGAAAACCCCCGTGGCCGCCCCTTGCGCAATCCTTGCATCCAGCGCTGGCCCGGCGGCCCTTACGAGCCTTGCCAGCTCTCGCCCTGCGTGGTCAGCCCCGGCGCCGCCTAAAACGCGCGCATCCATCCCTAGTATGCTTGCCGCCACAGCCGTATTGACCGCTCCGCCACCCGCACGCACCTTTATCCTGCTCTGCCTTTTTGCACAATGTTCAAGACCGCTTTCACTTTTCAGTGCATTCTCGCCCGCAAGCAGCCCAAAAATCCTTTCCATCGTTTTTGAGGCAACGTGTATTGGGCTGTTTTGGATTCCCCGAGTATCCAGTTCAGAACACAAGGCAGCGACATCTCTGAGCTGCCCCTGTGATATAGAGACAAAACAATCAAGCAGAATATGACCAACGCAGACAATAACCGGCTTTAGAACAGGCTTTTCAATCATGAGCTGTCTTGACCCCCAAAGGCCGAGTATGGTAGTTTCTTTTAGCTCTTCCAAAGGGCAAGGGCGCTTGGCTCAGCTGGTCAGAGCGGCTGGTTTACACCCAGTAGGTCGGGGGTTCGAACCCCTCAGCGCCCAAAGAATTTCCCTCGCAATTGCATTGCATTGTGGTTCAATATCCCTGTACGCCCATGAGTTGCGAGTATGGTCTGGGTTCCAGATCCTTTTCCGAGAGCCCACACTTCTCCACTATTTGCATCAAACGCGCCTTGGTCTCCGCCACTGAAGGCTTCGACATTTCGTCAAAAAGCAGTTCAACTTCCAAAAATTCCCCAACGCCTTCTACATTTACAAGTTCCGCTCTAATCCCATCTTCGCTCATCCAAGCGGTTCCGCTTTTTTTCTTCACGTACAGCAATTGTGCGGACATCTTAGCAATAAAGTGCCTAAAGCCTTCCAGGTTTTCTACTCCAAACTCGATTTCGTTGTTTACTTCGATATCGTTTGTATAATTCTTTTCTTTGAACGTGACCGTAGTTTGCGTTTGTTCCTTACGCACTCTAAATCGAAAGCCCGTAGTCGGGACAGAAGCTACAACTACGGGCACAGACCAGTATTCGTCATCTTTTTCAACTGAGCCCAAAAAACGCATAAAACGGGAAAGTTCCACCCTAACTGATTCAGGATTCTCTACACGCGCTTTTAGCTCTATTTCGGTCATGCTCTTAAGGCCTCTTTCAACGCCTTCTGCATGTTCATGCCTTTTCTTCGCCCTTTAGAACCAATACAGACTGATCGTAGCCTTCCGGTGGCAAATATCCAAGCAACTCGATGCAGGTTGCTCCAAGACTCGAAATACCCAGACCGGAGCGCAAGTCCTTGTTGTACTCACCTTTGTATTCGGGATCGTACACAACACAAGGAACCGGATTGAGCGAATGGCTGGTCTTGGCCTTCGGCTGTCCATCCTTATCCAATTCCACGGCGCCTGATTTTTTGTCGTGTTCGTACATATCGTCAGAGTTGCCGTGGTCAGCGGTCAGTATCATAGTACCACCCGCCGCCTTCACTGCCTCTGCCAAGCGGCCAAGCTGGATATCCATCGCTTCCATAGCGCACACCACAGACTGATACACCCCGGTGTGCCCTACCATGTCGCCATTCGGATAATTGAGCCTGATGTAGTCATACTTTCCGGATTTTAGAGCACCGATGACAAAGTCTGTAATCTCTGCGCATTTCATCCATGGGCGCTGCTCGAAAGGGACTTTGTCGCTCGGGATTTCGACATAATCCTCCAGCTCTTCTGAGAATTTCTCAGCTCTGTTCCCATTATAAAAATAGGTCACGTGTCCAAATTTCTGTGTTTCTGAAATTGCAAGGCTTCTTAGCCCCGTTGCGGCGACATACTCGCCCACGGTTCTGTCAATTGCCGGAGGCGAAACCAGGAAGTTTTTGGGAATCCCCAAGTCTCCATCGTATTGCATCATGCCCGCATACATGACATCGGGGCGCGGCCCGCGATCGAACTTATCAAAATTCTCTTCCTCGAAAGCGCGGGTGATCTCCAGCGCTCTATCTCCTCGGAAGTTGAAGAAGATCACGCTGTCTCCGTCTTTAATTTGCCCAACGGGGCCCTTGTCATCGCAAATCACAAATTCATGGATATCTTGATCTATTACGTTGGGATTCTCGGCACGGTAGGTCTTGATGGCCTCTTCAGCACTTCGAAACTGGCGGCCTTGACCTTTGACGTGGCAGTTCCAACCGCGCTCGACCATAGCCCAATCCGCCCCGTATCGGTCCATAGTGATGTACTGTCTGCCACCTCCGGAAGCAAT
>JAFIHQ010000134.1 GCA_017849315.1 Treponema sp. | reverse complement strand
GGCAAACCGCGCCATGCCAAGGCCGGCAACATCAACAACGCGCTGCTGCAGACATCCGGCGAGTTCATTCTCATTCTGGACGCCGACCAGGTTCCCATGCCGTCAATTCTGAAAAAGACGCTGGGTTTCTTTGCCGATCCGAAACTCGCGTTCGTCCAGACACCACAGTATTTTTACAACTTGCCGCCCGGCGACCCCTTTGGCAACGAAGCCTCGCTCTTTTATGGTCCGATTCAAGAAGGCAAGGACGGATGGAATGCCGCTTATTTCTGCGGTTCGAATGCCGTTCTGCGCCGCGAAGCCCTCATGCAGTTAGGGATTCGCGAATATGTCGAGACCATGGAGACCAGGGAAAGAGATGCACTAAAGTTTCTTGCAGATAAAGCCAGAAAACTGACAGGCCACGATCCTCAGAGCGAAGCCGCCATGCAAAGGCTCCGACGCGGCATCGAAGAAGCACAGCACGCGCTCGATAATCACGCGCCGCTGTCCCAGGTGAGCGACCTTGTGGAGCAGGCGGTTTCCGACGCCCAACTTTTACTCTCCAAGAGCGATCTTAAGGACATCGCAGACACGCTGAAACATCTTGCGCTGCAAGGAGATACTGAGGCAGCAGGTGTCTACGACCATGTTGTCGGCAGCGTCGATTCCCTTGCCCAGGCCACCACCAGAGAAGACATAAGCAATTTTAGCAAAGAGATGGTCGAGCGGCTCAACCTGGCCAGATCGGACGAAGCGGTCCCGGTCCAAGCTTTGGCCACGTTGAGCATTACGGAAGACATGGCAACCGCCATGCACCTCCACGCCAACGGGTGGAACAGCGTTTTCTACCCGGAAGTCCTTGCCTATGGCCTTGCACCGGAAGACCTCGGCACGGCACTGAAACAGCGTCTGCGGTGGGCTCAAGGGACCATTCAGGTTTTCGTGCGCGACAATCCGCTCACCAAGAAGGGACTGACGCTTGCCCAAAGGCTCATGTACTTTTCCACCATCTACTCGTACCTGTCCGGCTTTTTCAATATCGTTCTGCTTTTAGCGCCCATTATCTATTTCTTTACAGGGATTGCACCTGTGGCGACCTGGTCCTGGGACTTCTTTGTGCGGTTCATTCCGTTTTTCATTTTGAACAAGATTCTTTTCCGCGTTGTGGCACGAGGTATCCCGGTGTGGCGCGGCGAGCAATACAATCTTGCCATGTTTTCGCTCGACATCAGGGCGGTGTTGAGCGTTCTCTCCGGCAAGAAACTGTCCTTCGTCGTTACGCCCAAAGAGCGACAGGACAGTAAGGACTTCAGGCTTGTCTGGCCCCAGGTGCTGATAATTGGCCTCACGGTCGTGGGCGCCGTTTATGCCGTCGCAAACTACTTGCTCGTAAATTCGACCGAACTCGTGGGGCTTCTGGTCAATCTTTTCTGGGGAGCGTACAACGTCGTCATGTTGAGCGTCGTCGTCAGGGCGCTTTACTATAAGTTGCCGAAAGATTGGAATCCGGAACCGCCCGTCGAGAGGTAAGCCTGTCCGGGCATAGCCGGTTGAGGCATAGAGGCATAATAGAGACATGAGGAGAAAACGATGGACTTTGTCGTACAAGAAAAACCGCGCGCCGATGGCAGCTGGTCGGTCATGGTAACTGGCCGCCTCAACGGCGCAACCGCGCCCGAGTTCAAGAAGCACCTGGTCAGCATGGTGGACGAGGGCAAGAAAAAACTCGTCATCGACATGAGCGGCGTTGCCTTTGTGGACAGCTCCGGCCTGTCTGCGCTGATTTCCGGTCTGAAAATTGCGCGCGAGGCAGGCGGCTGGCTAAAACTTGCGTCGCTGCAGGATCAGCCTCTTTCAGTCATCAAACTGATGTTATTGGACCGAATCTTCGAGATTCTGCCGTCGGCAGAGGCCGGTGTTTAGTATTTGGATGTGGCGCAAGCTAGGGCACAGGCATTGGTTCAGACTTTGGCACAAGCTCAGGCGCACACCTGAGTACCGCCCGATTTAACCAAAATCTCACGATTTTCTGTTTGAATATTCAAAAACCAATGTATAATTGCCCTTGCATTTTGAAACGCAGACTGCACACTCCGCTAGTGGAGCGCGCACAACGTTCGGTTCCCAGGAGGTCATATGAAACGACTTACCGCAGTTCTCGTAGTGTTGCTCATGGCAGTGGGAGCGATTTTTGCCCAAGGCACATCCACCAAAGACATGAATGCCCTTATCGCGGCAGCAAAAAAGGAAGGTCAGCTTACCGTCATTGCGCTTCCCCGCGACTGGGTCAACTACGGCGAGCTCATTGACACTTTCTCCAAAAAATATGGTATCAAAGTGAATGAGCTCAACCCGGAAGGTTCCTCTGGAGAAGAAATCGAGGCTATCCGCGCCAACAAGAATAACAAAGGCCCGCAGGCCCCAGACGTCGTCGATGTTGGCCTTTCCTTTGGGCCGCTCGCCAAGGCCGAAAAACTCATAACACCGTACAAAGTCCAGACATGGAGCACGATTCCTAACGAAATTAAAGACGCCGACGGTTACTGGTATGGCGATTACTACGGCGTCCTCGCCTTTGAAGTCAATGCAGACATCATCAAGAATCCGCCTAAGGATTGGCCTGACCTGCTCAAACCGGAATACAAAGGCAAATTTGCACTCTCCGGCGATCCGCGCACATCCAACCAGGCCATTATGACGGTCATGGCTGCTGCCCTATCTCAGGGCGGGAGCTTGGACAACATGGACCCGGGCCTCAAGTTCTTCGATAAACTGAACAAGGCCGGCAACTTTGTGCCGCTCATCGCCGTTCCCGGCACAGTGGCCTCCGGCGAAACACCCATCACGGTCCGCTGGGACTATAACGCGCTTTCCAACCGCGACAAGAGCAATGGCAACCCCAATATCGCGGTTGTAATCCCGGAAACCGGCGTTCTCGCGGGCGTTTATGTGCAGGCTATCAGCGCGTATGCCCCGCACCCCAATGCGGCTCGCCTCTGGATGGAGTTCCTCTATTCGGACGAAGGCCAAATCATGTGGCTGAAAGGTTACGGACATCCTGCACGCTTCAACGATCTTGTTAAACGCAATGTGATCCCCGCCGATCTCCTTGCTAAGATGCCACCTGCCTCCGCATACGCCAAAGCGGTGTTCCCAACCCTGGACCAGCAGAACAAAGCCAACACCTACATTGCCGCAAACTGGGACAAGGTGGTTAATGTAGAGGTTATGAAGCGCTAAACTAAGAGGCAAATCCTGAAGGGCGCCAAATACGCCCTTTACAACCCCTTAGCGTTTGAGTAATTGTACTCAATACTAGTAAAAACTTAAGACACTGCCGCCGGTTCCAGCTAAGGCGGCAGCGCTTTTTTACTTGTATTCCGGTATAAAATCTCAGCAAAGCCCCTTAACTGACTCCTGACTCGTGGGCTTTTACAAAAGGGTTACAAAAAAGGAAGACCAGAGAAGTGAAAAAGACTTCAACAGCATGGCTTGGTGTAATTCCTTTCTTTGCATTTATACTCCTCTTTATGGTGATACCCGCGGGCTCGTTACTCGTCGGTGCATTTGAGGATACCCAAGGCCGATTTTCGCTTGTCAACTTTGGCAAGCTTTTTCAACCCAACATCATCAGTTCCTACACGGTGACCATAAGACTAAGCCTCATAACGGCGCTCGGTGGAGGCATTTTGGGCTTCTTTATCGCCTACGGGATTTGCCTTGGTGGCCTACCTAAGGGCATCCGCTCTTTTATGTCGACATTCTCCGGCGTGGCATCCAACTTTGCTGGCGTACCCCTCGCCTTTGCCTTTATTTCGACCTTGGGACGAATGGGCATGGTGACGGTTTTTTTGCGTACCGTTTTTGGACTCGATCTGTATGAATCGGGCTTTAACCTCTACAGCTTTTGGGGCCTGGCGCTGACCTACATGTACTTCCAGATACCCCTAATGATCCTGATTATTCAGCCGGCTTTGGACAATATGAAAAAAGAATGGCGTGAGGCATCGGCAAACCTGGGCGCCTCATCGTTTCAGTATTGGCTGCGCATCGGAATCCCTGTGCTCCTGCCTTCGCTGCTTGCCTCGTTTATCCTGCTTTTTGGAAATGCCTTCGGAGCCTACGCCACCGCATTCTCCCTCACGGGCGGGCTTATCAACCTGGTACCCATTCTGATCGGTGCCCAAATCCGGGGCGACGTCCTCCACGACCCGAGCCTTGGTTATGCCCTCGCCTTGGGCATGGTGGCTATCATGGCGATCGCGATCTTTGCCTATTCG
>JAFIHQ010000133.1 GCA_017849315.1 Treponema sp. | reverse complement strand
TTTGCTCTATCTAAAAGCCCCGGGCATTGTAAACGTAATGCTTAACTACAAGATTTGTACCGAACATGGCCTGCCGCTCCATCCTACAATCTATTATGAGCTCACCGAGGCCCGCAAATACCAGATCGACCATGGGCTCCCTGCTATAGATCTGGCAAACCGGCTTTATGTTCGGTCTATTGAGATGGCAAGGCGCGCGCTCAGACTCGAACCTTCTTACGACATGTATTACTCCGAGTTCTGGTCGTCTTTGCCTCCCTCAATTGTGAGCTTTGTTTATACAGGCCTGACTGACACCTATACGTGGCGCGGCTCGAACCCCGCCATAATCCAACGATTAGCAGAAACCGTGCACAAGGAGTTTAGGCCCGATATTGTGGTCGCGGCGGCGCACGGTTCTATAATGCCAGCACTTCTTTTGTCGGAGCTTTTGGCCGTTCCTCTCTATTTTGTCAGATTCTCAATGTTCAAGCGCCATGATGAGGCTCCGATAGTCTCTTTTTCCGACATAGCATACTTGTCCGCATGGAAGAACGGCATGGCCCTGCTTTACGACGAAGATGTCGCCGGGGGCAGGACCTTGGGCCTTTTTGCGAAGGCCCTTGCACCACTTTTTGCGCAAACCAGAACCGCTTGCTCGATTAGGCATGCAGGGGCCAGTTTTAAGCCAGATTTCTGTGGAAAAACATGGTGGGATTGACTTTTAGAGTTACTTCGATATAGTAAATTCTGGGATGGTGAAAATGGTCACAAAACAGAAAATTTCATTTGCTCCTTCGATCCGCCGGTTGCCACAATACTTGCATGTGATTCGCCAGTTCGAGAGTACAGGGGGAGACTACATTTCCGGTACTCTGATCGCGAACGAACTCAACCTGGAACCGATCCAGGTGCGCAAGGATCTGGCGATTACTGGCATTATTGGTAAACCAAAGAGAGGATATCCTGCGGGCGAACTCATAAAGGCGATTGAGCACTACCTGGGCTGGGATATCAGCCATAAAGCGATCGTCGTCGGTGCAGGCAATTTGGGCTCCGCCTTGATGGGGTATCAGGAGTTTAGAAACAATGGACTCGATATTGTCGCTGGTTTTGACTCCGATCCCACAAAGATAGGCTCCCGTATTCATGGCGTTCAAATACATAACATCGATTCGCTGGACGAAATTGTGGCGCAAATCAAACCAGAAATAGCCATACTCACTGTTCCTTCCCCTTTTGCACAGAGTAGCTGCGAGAGCATTGTCAAAAGTGGAATAAAATCGATATGGAACTTTACGAATACAAAACTCAAAGTGCCAGACTATGTGTCGGTGCAGCGTGAGGATCTGTCCTCCGGGTATGCAATGCTGTCCGTGATGATGCAGCAATTGGCAAAAAACCTGGATAGCATAGAGAACTAGGCGTAACTCATTGCCAAGTACTCTCGAAAAAGCAGCGGTGTTTAGTCTGCCCACGCGATTTCGAGTGTTACCTTTGTGTGTTGTCTTTGATTCTATTCATGTTTTTGTTGTTCAAAGTTGGGAGATTTGCATGAGAATTACTACACGTGGCATCTATGCACTGAAGGCGATGGTGGACTTAGCCAGCGAATCTTCGGTTGAAACTCCGGTGGCTTTGCACAAAATTGCAGAGAAGGAGAATATCTCGACTGAATTCTTGCAGCAGATTTTCTTTAAGCTCAGAAAAGCGGGACTCATTGCGGCTGCAAGAGGACCTGGTGGTGGTTTCTACCTGGCAAAAGACGCACATGAAGTCTCCGCGCTGGACATTCTGCTGGCAGCGGGCGAATGTTTGCGGATTTCGCCCTGCTCGGAGATAAAGAGGGGCAAACACAAGCCCTGTGGGGAGCTTAAGTGCTGTGAAGCCGGCGAATTCTGGTTGGAGATGGAAAACAATATAAGGCAATTTGCCCAGAATAAGACGCTATCAGACCTTGCAGTAGGTTAAGAGCCAGAAAAAGAGCGTTTTTTGGCAGAGCCGGACATGGTCTTGCAGGATCCTGCCGAGCTTTGAACCCTGCCGAGTTCGGCCGAGCCCTGCCAAGTTTTCAGGCTTACTCTGCTTCGACGAAACGCCTGAGGCGACTTGCTTGCTCGGCGTCGATTATTCCACAATCTTTGCAGTAGCCAAAGAGTTCGGTCACATGGAGAAAGGCATGAAGCCTTACGCCGATGGAATCCATGTCCGGTCTGCCCTGCTTGCCACGTTCGATAAGCACAATGAGGTCCTCGATTATCAGATCTTCCGATCTTAGGATTGTCACGGCCTCTTTCTTGCTCTCTCCAGTAGTTATGAGGTCGTCCAAAAGAAGAATGCGCTCGCCAGAATGAAAGTCTCCCTCGACGCGATTGCCAGTTCCGTGCTCCTTTACAGGCATGCGTGGCCAAATCATGGGCCTTTGCATGGTAAGGCAGGCAGCCGTCGCGAGAGGCAGGCCGGCGGCTGGTATGCCGGCTACGCGATCAAACCGGAGTGGCAAGGCAAGAGAAGCATAGGCCTTCGCGGCCAGCCCCAACGCTTCAGGTCTGGAAATGAGGCGCCTTAAATCGATATAGAACGGGCTGTGAATGCCGCTCTTGAGAACAAAATCTCCTAAACGGAAACAACCGGTATCGACAAGGGCTTTGGCAAGCTGAATTTTGAGGTCGGCTTCCGGGTTTTGCGAGGTTTGCACAGTTTGGGCTGCCGCAGAGGTTTGCACAGTTTGGGCTGCCGCAGAGGTTTGCACAGTTTGAGCTGCCGCAGTGGAGACCGAGATTGGCCTAATAGAAGCATCTGATGCATCGGTATGAGAAGACCGACTTGCTGCGGCAGTAAATGCTGTTTGCGCCTGCACAATGGTATCGCGAAGCGCCCGCGCCGCCTCGCCGGGGTCGGCTGCATTCGCGATGGAGCGCGCCGCGACCACGAGAAGCCCGAGCCCGTCATCGCGGGCCCCGGCCCGCACCGCAAGGTCCGCGGCCCCGCCCTGCGCGCCCACCCCTGGCGCCAAAAACCACGACCGCGGCGAGGCGGCGCGCACTTTGGCCAGTGCATCATAGTCATTCCCCGCTACGACCAGCCCTACCGAGTTTGACCAGGAGCTGCACTCTTTTGCGACACGCACGTACAAAGCCTCCCCGCCCGCATCAAGCTCCTGAAACTGCTTTGAACTCGGATTACTCGTCTTGCAAAGCACAAAGACGCCTTTCTCTGGCCATGCCAAAAAAGGTTTCACGCTGTCTATACCCATATATGGGCTCAAAGTAACTGCGTCGGCGCCCAATTCTCCAAACACTGCATCCGCATATGCCTGCGCCGTAGAATCGATGTCGCCCCGTTTGGCGTCTATCAGGACAGGTATTTCCCGCGGAATCGCTTCCAGGGTTTTTTTCAATAGATCTATGCCTGCCGAACCGAATGCCTCGTAGAAAGCCATGTTCGGCTTGTAACAAGCCGCATATGCCGCGGTCGCTTCAATGATGCGTCTGTTTGCATCGAGAGCAGCCCGAATACAGGTGTCATCCCCCTTTTGCCTTCTGGTCTCCAAACTGAAGTATGGATCCAGCCCAACGCACAGGCTACTGCCTTTTTCTCGAACTATGGCATCAATCCTGTCAAAAAAAAGCATGTTGCCCCCTTTTGGTAAGGCACTTTGGTAAAGTGCCTTGGTAAAGTGCATTAGTAAGGTGCGTTGACGTGCACTAAGGCGCCCAGCTCAAAATACCCACGCGTCGACGCTTTTAGGCGCACTCTATACTCTTTCTCGTTCAAGGACAATCCTACTGTTTCTTCTTCTTGGCGTATATTGTATTATTTAAGAACGATGAAGCGATTCTCTGTAACCCTGCTTTCCGCGAGCGCCGTGTTCTGGTTGTGTATACCATTTCTTGCCGGTCCGTTTTCTTCTCTTGCGGCTCAGCAGGCTCAAGATACACAAGTGCGAGATTCTCAGGCATTTTCACAGGGCTTCGCCTTGGATTTTGTCGTTGGTTCCGACCTTCTTTCGGAAAAATCCGATAGCTCAAACCTGGCTTCCTGGACTAGATTTGGGATACAGCCTGGCTACAGTTCCGGATTATTGAGAGTGAGCCTCGATTTTTCGGTTCGTTTCATCATTGATCAAAGTGCAGCGGAGCCTTATTCCATCTATGCTTCGGATTGGGTTCCTTCTGAAGGCTCTACGCTTCTTGATGTGTATGTTCCCAAGATCGCGTGTCTTGAATACGGAAAACCGGGTGTGGATCCTTTGTATGTTTCCGTTTCTCCTATAGAATCGCTCACCTTTGGTCAAGGTTTTATCGTTTCAGGTTACAGCAACACAGATTTTCTTCCCAAGCGTTCGATCTCTGGTCTCAGGCTTGGCATCGATGGAGCCGGACTGCATTTTCCGTATTTAGGGTTGGAAGCCATGACGGGCAACCTTGCACACCTGGATATTCTTGCTGCAAGAGCATACGTCCGTCCGATGGCTTTCTTGCATTCCTCGACCTTGAAAGATGCGGAACTCGGAGCGACCATTGCGGTGGATAGAGCTCCTCTTAGCTGGATTGGAGAGCAGGCCGCAAGCAATCTTGCCCCAGAGAAGCCTATATTTTTTTACGGCGCAGATATTTGCGTGCCTGTAATGAACACTTATCCTTTTGCAGTCAAGGTCTCCGGAGATTGGGCACAGGAGGCCAATAAGTCGCAAGGTTTGAGTTTTGGACTTCAAAGCACAATAGTCGGATTTATCGAGTTTGGGGGCGAGGTTCGGTTTTTGCAAGAAGGCTTTCTTCCATCATATTTCGATGCCAACTACGACTTCTACCGGGCAAGCCGCTTCAACTATATGGCCACCTCAGAACCGGGACGGTTTTTTTCTGCATGGGCTTCCCACTTTGGCTTTGCCTTTGCTCAAAATCGTGTGAATGTGGACTTCATTTTGGATGGTCGATTCGCCGCCGTTCCAGGAGCCGCAACAGATAACAGCGGACAATACCCTCACTTCAGGTGCGATGTTGCTCTTTTGGAAGGCTTTTTGGAGGGTTTATCTCTGCAGTTGAGCTATGAGAGGTTTTTTATAGGTCGGGCAAAGACCTGGGCATGGGATATCACCAATGTCGAAGGTACACGCCTAGGTTTTGATGCACAGTATAACGTGGGCGATGTGGTTGTGAGCCTTAACTGGACTAATGGTTGGGATCCTATCGAAAACAAGATCGATACCTTTGCAGGTTTAGCTGCGACGGTCCATATTGTTGGAGCGCGCCCTGTTGAGATAAACCAATCAGGCACATATTAAGGGAGCTTGGCATGGGACATATACACTTGCTTCCCTCCGAGACTTCGCGCCTCATTGCAGCTGGAGAAGTAATCGACAGACCTGCCTCAGCTTTACGCGAGCTTCTGGACAATGCGATAGACGCAAAGGCTACCGACATTCAAGTACGAATCGAAAAAGGTGGTATTGACCTTATTCAGGTTGTAGATAATGGGATAGGAATGTCCAGAGAAGATCTTGAGCTTTCTATTGCAGAGCATGCCACAAGCAAGATTGAAACGGCTGATGATCTTCTTTCTGTGCAAACACTCGGTTTTCGGGGCGAAGCCCTCGCATCCATCGCTGCAGTGGCAGACCTTGAAATTATTACGAGAGTCGCGGATTCGCCTGTCGGCTGGCAGCTTGCAAAGCCCGCTGGAAAATCGGGGGCGGATCAAAATGCAGGCCTTCTTTCTTCGGATTCTTCTGGTTCAAGCCGGAGCAACAGAGGAAAACCACCTGTAAAGCC
>JAFIHQ010000132.1 GCA_017849315.1 Treponema sp. | reverse complement strand
TTGTGTAAAAGCGAGGGCGAGGCCAAAATCAGGGCCAAAATAATGGCCAAAGTCAAAGTCGATGTCGAGGCCTAACTTGGATTGCGAACCTTTGGTGGCCATGTCGGAATAGACTGTATCGGAATAAACTGAAAGAGAGCGAACAAAAGGCGGGGCACCTTCCAGTATCTCAAAGCTGCCATCTTGGGCTTTTCGGGCAGGAACAATTGCGGGTCCCTGGCGAAAGAGTCCATATGTGTAGGTTTTGGCGGTTACATCGCTTTCTGGAAGCCCTGCACCGACATCGAGCCAGTTTTTGCTCTTTTCCCTGTCCCCGACAAGAGAGAGTTTTTGTGTCTGAAGATCGAATCTGTAGAGTGCCGGAACGATTTTGCCTGTTGCATCCCACCGTACCCAATCGACAAAAAGACTTTTGCCGTCTTCCGAAAGCCTGAGCCTTTCCACGAGCCCGTCGGCGGCAAAAAGTCGCGTTGGCTTCCGTGAGGTTTTTTCTGCATTCGCGTCGACTAGTGCGGAGAGTGGCACGCTGAATACGGCGTTCTTATCCACATCGACATAGAAAAGTTCTCCACCACCGACCGTAAAAGCGCCGACCCTTTGGCCTGCCAGGGTCACTTCCTGCATATTCGAAGCGCTGGATGGCGCCGCAGCGTCGGATGCTGCCGTAATACTGGCTTGGCCGCTCGCGTTTTGCCCAGCTATGTCCTCGTCTCTCAGCCAATTAAGAAACTCACTCCACAGAACTTCGTGTTTTTGGCCAGTGATCTCTTCCACAATACCTTTGCTGGTCAAAGTGCCATCGTAGCCCTTTGTGATATTGCCTGTCGCCGCCGCTGACCACAGTTTTGAGACAATCTCTACGCCGTACCGATCAGTTAAGAACTGCGTGAGAAGTGCGCCGTAATGATAGGCAAGGCTACCTGCGCCGGGGTAATCGTCTAAACCGGAAACCGTCCAAATTGAATCGGCGCCATCGCCTTGTAGGTCGATGAATACAGGTTCGAGCGCGGCGGGGTCGTGCAGGCGTCCTCGCTGCGCCTCGATTCCGGATGGCTCCGAGTCGTCACCGGCACCTGCACTCAAAGCTGCAAGACGGCGGCTTACAGGCGCAACGGTGTCAGCATTGCTCTCCACCCAAACTGCTGTGCCTTCCATGATCGCATCGGGAATCATCCAAATGGGAGGGCTCACAAAATCGCCAAAGACCTTTGCCGCGAGCGCCAGGAAAGGACTGCGCATGTTCATGGTGACCATGTGAGTAAGTTCATGTAAGAAAACGTAATAGAGCTCATCATCAAGGGATGCAAGTTCGTTCGTTATCCCGTCTTGAGCAAGGTATATGACGATTCGGTTAGAAGGGTATGGTATCGAATACCCATTGAGATACGGACTTCGGTTGGACAAAAGTACAGGTATTCGTGCACTGAATCTGGGCATGTTTTCGGTTTCAGTGCTGAAAAACTTGACCAGTTCGTCCAACGTAATGTCGGCGAATCTTGTAAGACGTTCGGCCTGGGGTTTAAGTGCTTGTGCATAATAAATATCGAACCGTCGTGTTTGGAGGTGACCAACGGCCTCCAAGCCATCGATATCCTGGGAAGGACAGGGAATTAAAGTCGCGAAAAGCATGATACAGGTCAGAACGAACACCACCATCTGAGTGTGGCCTATGTATTGCCGGTTTTGGCTCACTTTTGACCTTCCACTTGTTTTGGGTTGTGTTGGGCTTTTCCATGGCCGCGCGTCACCTGAGTACCCACTAACGTGGACTCTATCTTATCACATCTTACCACTTTCTTGTCATTTTTGAGAGGAGAAAGACAAAACGCAAAAACCGGAAATCGTTGTGGAAGACGCATAATGGCACTGGAAATTTGGCCATAATCAAAGTATCCTGAAAGACGTGGCAACGAAGTATTCTGAAGAGAAAAATGATTCTGGGTTTGTGTTGGGGAGCCTTCGCTATAAGGCCCAGCCTTGGAAAGAACATCGTCCAGAAGCGGTCTTCCAGGCCGCGACGCAGCGGCGAGAGAGCACTTATCTCCATGCAATAAAAGACCTTTCTGCGGAAGATGAGGAGCTGCCTTTGCCAGAAGAGCAAGGTCCTATTGTCTTCAAAGATGGCGTTTTCCAGATCGATATGGAAAGCGTCGGTGACGCCTCAACCATCGATCCGGCGCTGAAGGGCCTCATAGACTCCATACTCAAATAGCAAGTCCGAGGGGAATGATGGTCAAAATCCTGTCCTGGAATGTAAATGGCATTCGCTCGTGCGCCAATAAGGGTCTGCTTGATTGGCTTGAAAGAGAAGACGCAGATATGGTGTGTCTTCAAGAGACCAAGGCAAGGGTGGAGCAATTACCTGCGGAACTTGCAAACCCCTGTGATGGGCAAGGCAAACCCTATTTGCCGCTATGGTCCTGCGCCGAGCGTAAGGGTTATTCTGGAACAGCGATCTTTACAAAGCGCGAACCACTGTCGGTGACTACGCTTGGCATACCGGAATTCGACGTTGAAGGTCGGACGGTCATAGCGGATTTTGGAGATTTTACGCTTGTTTCCGCCTATTTCCCCAATAGCCAGGAAGCGGGCGTCAGGCTTGACTATAAGCTTCGCTTTTGCGACGCAATTCTGCATTTTTGCCAAGCCCTGCGCGCGTCGGGTAAGCACCTGGTCGTTGCCGGCGACTACAATATCGCCCATGAGCCTATCGATCTTGCCCGTCCGGAACAGAATGAGGGGAACGCAGGCTACCTGCCCGAAGAGCGAGCCTGGATGACAAGCTTCCTGAGTGCAGGCTACATAGATACGTTCCGCTATCAGTGTTCCGAGCCCGGACACTATACGTGGTGGACTTATCGCGTTCCTACAGCACGCAAAAACAATATTGGATGGCGGTTGGACTATCACTGTATAGACGCCGAATTCTTACCGGCGCTTCTTACGGCAGGTATCCAGGCCGAGGTGCAGGGTTCGGATCATTGCCCCGTTTCGCTTACCTTGGATCTATAGTGTAACTGCGGAGGTTGTTCATGAGAATTCGCTATAATGCGCCCGTTACGCTTACCTTTACCTTTTTTTCCGCGCTCGTTTTGGGCTTGTCGCTCACCGTGCTTCCTTCGCTTACGCCTCAGTGGTTTTCTACGCCGGCGCCCTTCAGAACCAACGTGGTGGGCGACTATGTCAAACTCTTTACTCATGTGCTCGGACATGTTTCGGTTCAGCACTATATGAACAATTTTACGATGATTCTTCTCCTGGGACCAATTCTGGAAACGATCTACGGTTCCGAATTCTTACTCGTGAGCATTCTGATAACCGCTTTGTCCACGGGGCTACTGAACGTGCTTCTTTTCCCGTCCACGGTGCTCTTGGGCGCTTCCG
>JAFIHQ010000131.1 GCA_017849315.1 Treponema sp. | reverse complement strand
ACGTCGCGTATTCTCAATCACAAGGCCATCCTGGAGCCTTATGATGTGGTCGGCAACTGCAACTATCTTTGCGTCGTGGGTCGAGAAAATGAACGTAGTTTGGATTTCGCGGTTTATTTTTTTCATGAGCTCGATAATCTGTTCGCCCGTTGCCGAATCGAGGTTTGCAGTGGGCTCATCGGCAAGAACAATATACGGTTTTGTAACAAGCGCGCGCGCTATTGCTACGCGTTGCCGTTGCCCTCCGGACAGCTCATTGGGCTTGTGGTCTCTCCATTCTGTGAGTCCAACCTCTTTTATAAGCCAGTCGATCCAGTCGTTTTTTTCGCTGGGCTTTATGCGCGTCTTGCCAAGCAAGAGCGGGAATTCGATGTTTTCCCACACATTGAGAACCGGAATAAGGTTAAACGATTGGAAAACAAATCCCAGAACTTCGTGCCTAAAGCGTGTCAGCTCTTTATCGGAAAGTCCGGAAGTTGGTTTTCCGTCAATAATTACTTCTCCTGAAGTCGGGGTATCGATGAGCCCGATCATATTGAGGATCGTGGACTTTCCAGCACCGGAAGGTCCTGCAATGGAAACAAAGTCTCCCCTTTCTATGCTAAATGTAACGCCTTTTACGGCCGGTACTTCAACCTTGCCCAATGGATAAACTTTATGAACATCCTTAAGCTCGATGATTCCCATTCTCAACTCCTGCTTTCGTCGTAAGGTCAATCTAAGGCCACAGAAAAAACACTCAAGCCTGCATTCAAAACACCTGAATGCAGGCTTGAGACACGGCCTTAGAAGTAAAATAGCGAAAACAGTCTTTAAGAATCAAGGAATCTGGAGAATATTCTTGAGACTACATCAACTTGCTCTTCTAGCAGATGCCCTCTGGACACGTTTGCCCCCGTGGTCCGGACTCGTGGGCATCGATTTCGTCCTGAATGACCGATGCAAGCCGTTTGACGCCTTCTTCAATTTGCTCGAAGGACGAATACGAGAAATTGATGCGCATGCAGTTGAGTTCAGCTTCGTCGAAATAGAAAGCGGACCCGATCACGTAAGCGACATTCTTTTCAACGGCTCTATAGAACATCTTTTCTGTATCGATATAATGCGGCAGCGAAATCCAAAGGAAGAGTCCACCTTCCGGTTTTGTCCAGGTCAGATCGAAACGCTTTGGCATATACTTGTCGAGCATTTTCAGCATGAAATTGCGCTTTTCCCTATAGTTATCTCTGGTAGCCTGGATGAGCGCATCGAGTTTGCCCATCGAAAGGTATTCGGCAATCACATACTGCATAAAGGGGCTTGTGCAGAGGTCGATAGCCTGTTTTGCGATCACCAACTTCTGGATTATATCCTCTCGTGCCAGAATCCAGCCCACCCGCGTCCCTGGAGCCAATATCTTGGAGAATGTCTTAAGGCATATCACATTTCCTTCGTTCTTACCCTTTTGGTCGAGTTCATAAATGGAAGGAATGCTCTCTCCCATGAACCTGATTTCTCTATACGGTGCATCCTCTACCACAAAGAGCTTTTCCCTATATGCAAAGTCCAAGAGGGCTTTTCGCTTCTCCAAGCTCCAGCAGATGCCAGAAGGATTCTGGAAATCTGGAATAACATAAATGTACTTGACCTTTTCGCCATAGGCCTTTGCGCGTTCGTAGCGTTTTCCCATCTCCACCATGTCAAAGCCATCGTTATCTGCACTCGATGGAATACCAATAATCTTGCCTTGATAGGACTGAATCGCCTGGATAGCTCCCAAATAGGTGGGCCGCTCTGCGAGGACACAATCGCCCGGGTCAAGGAAAATCTTGGGCATCATGTCAAGCGCTTGCTGGCTTGCCGAAGTTATGAGCAGATTGCCTTTTTCCACCTGAATTCCACGCGACCTTTCATACTTGATCAACTCCGCTTTTAGGGGATTCTCTCCTTCTGTGGCTCCATACTGGAGTGCCGCAACCGCCGATTTCTTGTAGACTTGCTGTGTCGCCTCTTCTAGGTCGTGGACAGGGAAAGTCTCTGGGGCAGGCAATCCTCCCGCAAAAGAAATGATGTTGGGTTGCTGGGTCAGCTTAAGCAGCTCACGAATAACCGATTTGCGCATATTGTTGGCATTTTGTGAGAACTCAGGAATAACTTCGGACATTGGCGGCTCCTTCGCGTATTGTTTAACTACATACTACATCGACTTTACAAATACGTAAAGTTTTTCATTTTTTAGAACTTCTGTTTCATTCGACAAAACGCTGCTCGGTCTTGGATATCTTTCTTGCCAAAGGTTTCTCCTGTATTACACCATATTGCAAGAAGTAATCGTTTCCAGGATAATCGGAAATTGACCACTAACAAAGAAAACGAGGCACCAAATGGCATTGAATTGTGGGATTGTCGGCCTTCCCAATGTTGGAAAATCTACTATTTTTTCTGCTCTGACGAGCGCAAAGGCCGAAATAGCAAACTACCCTTTCTGTACCATCGATCCCAATTATGGCATCGTCGCAGTTCCGGACCCTCGGCTTGATGTTCTTGTTCAGAAGTTTCAGCCTAAACGAAGGGTTCCTGCCACGATCGAGTTTGTGGACATCGCAGGTTTGGTTTCTGGCGCATCAAAAGGGGAAGGCTTGGGCAATCAATTCCTTTCACACATTCGCGAAGTGGGTATGATTGCCCATGTTGTGCGCTGCTTTGAAGATCCGGATGTCATCCATGTTTCCAATAGAATCGATCCGACTGACGACATTGACGTCATCCATACTGAATTAGCCCTTGCAGACCTTGAGACAGTGGACAAGCGGATGGATAAGCTTCAGAAGCAGCTGAGAGTACAAGACCCGCAAATTCGAAAGGATTCCGAAAAAGAAATTGCGGCGCTTGAAAAAATAAGACCACTATTACAAGCAGGAAAGCCAGCGCGCCTCGCGGCTCTCGAAGAAGAGGAAGAGGAAGCGATACGCTCTTCTTTTCTCATCACCATGAAAAAAGAGATTTTCGTGTGTAATGTGGACGAAAAGGGCCTTGGCGACAACCCGTACGTGGACGAAGTGCGCAGAATAGCGCAGTCCTTGGCTTCAGAGGCAGTTGTGATCTGCGGCAAGTATGAAGCAGAGCTCGCCGACATTCAGGATCCCAACGAACGTCAGGCCTTCTTGGCCGATATCGGGCTTGCCGAGTCTGGACTTTCTAGCCTCATTCACTCGGCATACAGGCAGCTTGGATTGCGCACTTTTTTCACTGCCGGCGCCGACGAATGCCGTGCCTGGACTATCAGGGCAGGCGCTAAAGCGCCTCAGGCCGCAGGCGTGATTCATACTGACTTTGAGCGCGGCTTTATAAAGGCGGAAGTGTACTCCTTCGATGACCTTGTAACCTATGGCTCGGAGGCTGCAGTTAAGGCAGCAGGCAAGCTGCGTCAGGAGGGTAAGGACTACGTTGTTCAGGACGGCGACATAGTCTTCTTCAAGTTCAACGTATAGCCTGGTTTGGCATATAGCATGGTTTGACGTGTAGCCTGGTCTTGTGTAAGTAATACTACACATTTGTAAGCCACTACTTGCCATCTGCACGCAAGTAGCATATCTTTGCAGTGCAAATCATGGATAAACTCATAATAAAAGGTGCTCGAGAGCACAACTTAAAGAATATTGACCTTGAACTACCGCGTAACAAACTTATAGTAATCTCCGGACTTTCCGGGTCGGGGAAAAGTTCGCTCGCATTTGATACGATATTTGCGGAAGGCCAGCGTCGTTATGTCGAGTCACTGTCTGCATATGCACGACAGTTTTTGGGTCGAATGGACAAGCCGGACGTGGACTATATCGAAGGGCTCTCGCCGGCTATTTCTATAGAACAAAAGACAACGCATCGTAACCCGCGTTCCACTGTTGGCACGATTACCGAGATTTATGACTACTTTAGGCTTCTTTATGCGCGTATCGGTGTACCGCATTGCCCCAACTGTGGTCGTGTTATAAAGGAACAAAGCATCGACCAAATCCTGGATGTCATCAACTCGTGGCCAGCAGGCAGCAAGTTGCAGATTCTGGCACCTGTCGTCAGGGCGATGAAAGGCGAACACCGAAAACTCTTGGAGGATGCAAGAAAACAGGGGTTCACGAGGGCAAGGGTCGATGGAGAGTTCTACGACTTAGAGGAAGTTCCGTCGCTGGAAAAACAGAAAAAGCACACGATTGATATCGTCGTAGACCGCATACGTCTTGGCCCGGACAGCAGGCGCAGGATTTCCGAGGGGCTCGAGGCGGCGCTTCAGGTGGCTGACGGCATCGTTATCGTCACTCGGGAAACGAACGAAGGTACAAAAGAGGAATTCTTCAGCCAAAAGGGTGCATGTCCCGAATGCGGGATCTCCTTGCCTGAACTGGAGCCCCGGCTTTTTTCTTTTAATGCACCACAAGGCGCTTGCCCTGCGTGTTCCGGTCTTGGGGTCAATCTGGAATTTGACCCTGCACTTGTTATACCTGACCCGTCCTTATCGTTCAATGAGGGCGGTTGTATCCCATACAATCCGTCATCGGCCTGGAACCGGTCGCGCTTCGAGGCGCTCGCCAAGCACTATAATTTTTCATTGGATACACCTTTTGCCGAACTGCCCAAAAAGGTCATGGATGCCATTCTGTATGGTTCTGACGAGGAAATCCGGGTGCATTATGACAATCGCCAGAACACCGGCCATTTTGAATATGACACGAGATTCACTGGAATCCTGCCAGATCTCCAACGTCGTTATATGGAAACAAATTCCGATGGCATAAAAACGTGGCTTGAAGGGTTTATGACTGAAAAGCCCTGTAGTGTCTGTCAGGGGAAGCGGCTTAGGCCAGAGGCGCTTGCGGTAACCATTGGTGACAGGAATATCTACGAAGTTACGTCGATGTCTGTGGAGGAAACCCTAAAGTTCTTCACCAGCTTACAGCTTACGGACGTAGAAAAGCAGATTTCCAAACAGATAACAAAAGAAATCAAAGCAAGACTGAACTTTATGAAAAATGTCGGCTTGGACTACCTAACTTTGGAACGCAAAGCTTCGTCCCTGTCTGGTGGCGAAGCGCAGCGGATTCGTCTCGCCACGCAAATCGGGAGCTCATTGGTCGGTGTGCTCTACATTCTTGACGAACCTTCGATCGGACTGCATCAACGGGACAATCAAAGGCTTATCGATACGCTCACCTACTTGCGAGACCTTGGGAACACGCTCATCGTTGTGGAGCATGACGAACAAACCTTGAGGACCGCAGATTACATTGTGGATCTCGGCCCGGGGGCTGGCGAGCACGGTGGGCGGGTGGTTGCACAAGGCACGCCGGAAGAAGTAATGCGTTCAGAAAAGAGCCTCACGGGCCAATTCCTTGCGGGCAAACTGAAGATTGATGTGCCTGCGGTGCGCCGTGAAGGCAATGGCAAGGCGATTCGCATCGTTGGGGCGCGCGAGCATAACCTGAAGAACATCGACGTAAGAATACCACTCGGTATGTTTGTGTGCATTACAGGAGTCTCTGGCTCGGGTAAGAGTACGCTCCTTACAGACCTTCTTTACCCTGTTATTTCCAACCGCGTCATGCGAACCTCCATGCAGGAAGGAGATTTTGACAACATAGAAGGTTTGGAGAACATCGATAAGATCATCAATATCGACCAAAGCCCAATTGGGCGAACGCCGAGGTCGAATCCTGCTACCTATGTTGGCGTTTTTACCGCTATCCGCGAGTTGTTCGCGAGCCTCCCCGAATCGAAGGCCAGGGGCTGGAAGGCGGGCAGGTACAGCTTCAATGTCAAAGGTGGTCGATGTGAGAACTGCCAGGGTGACGGTACCATAAAGATCGAGATGAACTTCCTACCCGACGTCTATATCACCTGCGACGTTTGCCATGGCCGCAGATTCAATGCCGATACGCTCGATGTCCGTTACAAAGGGAAGAACATCGCCGATGTTCTCGACATGACAATCGAAGAGGCGTCCAAGTTTTTTGAGCACATACCTGCCATCGCGCACAAGCTGGATGCCATGTTGTCCGTTGGCTTAGGTTACGTCAAAGTTGGCCAGTCCGCGCTCACCCTGTCTGGCGGCGAGGCTCAACGGGTAAAGCTCGCCTACGAGCTTTCAAGGCGTCCAACCGGCAAGACCCTTTATTTCATGGATGAGCCAACGACAGGATTGCATTTTGCTGATGTAAAACAACTTATGGAAGTAATCCAAAGGCTTGTCGATACCGGGAATACAGTGGTCATGATCGAACACAATCTGGACGTCATTAAACAGGCCGACTGGATAATAGACCTGGGTCCAGAAGGTGGAGATCGAGGTGGAACCATTGTGGCCGAAGGCAGCCCCGAGACTGTGGCCAAATGCCGCGCCTCTTACACAGGTAAGTACTTACAGCCCTATCTGAGATAAAAGGCGAGAGTTGCGCGCAGCGGCTTCGCGGTGTAGTATCACTGTAATGTCGCGAATTGCAGCCATCGCAGCGCTTTTCTTCTGCCTGGGAGGCCTTGTTTTTGGACAAGCGTCAGGTGGGCAGCCAGGTACTCCACTGGAAGGATCACTACAAGGTAGTGCAATACTCTCCTCAATGAGCGAGCTGCAGCGCAAGACCTTATCTTTGGATATCGCGGTTAGTACCTACTATGAGCTTATCGACATGGCTCGACAATATGGCTTGTCCACCGACGGCAATAGCGAAGCACTTAAGGCAAGACTCTATGCTTTTTTTGGCCTGAAGCCCCCTCAAACACCTTCCGTGGATACTGTCGTGACTATCGAAGGAGCCTCTGCCCTACAGTATTTTAGCCTCCAGGAAACTTCCGACAAAATGATACAGCTTACTGGCCCGCTGACCATTTCCGTCAAGACGAGCGATGGTTTTGTGCACACCATCACCGGAAACGAGATTATTTTCGACAGGGACAAGAACATCGTTCAGGCTAAAGGAAACATCAAATACGTCAGAAAGAGCAGCGACCGTGAGGACGACTTTTCTGGAGAGTCTCTGTTGGTAGACCTGGACGACTACTCCGGTTTTTTTATAGATGGGATGTATAATCTTGAACCATCTGGTCAAACAAGCAGGGCTGTCATCTTGCACTTTGGCACCCTGCTCAAGCGGGCATCGGACGTTGTCGTTATGGGTGCCGGCCAAATCACTGCCTGTGATGAACCTTTGCCGCACTATCATCTGACGGCAAAAAAGGTTTGGCTTTTTGAAAATGGCGATTGGGCCTTTTCAGGCGCCACCCTCTATATAGGTACCGTTCCTGTCTTGTGGCTTCCGTTTTTTTTCTATCCTGCAGACGAACTCGTTTTTCACCCCGTCATCGGATACAGAACCAGAGAAGGTGCCTTTGTTCAGACTACGACTTATCTCCTGGGCAGCAGAGGACAAACACAGACCACTTCGGCTCTTACGGGCTCTACAAATGCAGGAAATCTAAGTAACTCAATTTCAAACGCCAGTACTCTCCTGGGTGGCAGCACGCCAACGCGGCGTCAAGGGGTGTTCCTGCGCCATAATATCTTTGAATCGGAAACACAGAATCAGAACGGTACTGGGCAGAAGACTTCGCAGAATTCTGGCAATAGTCTTAGACTCCTGGCAGATGCATACACTTCTTTGGGTCTTTACGTTGGCACCAAGGGTGACTTTCTTTTTTCCGAGAATCAGAGTTTGAGTTTTCAAATAGGCATAGGAGAAAGCCGTTCGGTTTTTTATGAATCGAGCGGTTTCTATTCGCCTTTGGACGTTGCGAACAACTACGCTTCCGTATGGAATAGATCGAATTTTCTGGGCCTTGATCTTCCCTTCCGATTTGGTGTGAACGTAAGCTATAAGTATCAAACCAAGGCCACTTGGGGTAGGGCGAGCATAGCAGTCGACATGCCACTGTTTTCGGATCCCTACTTTGAGCAGGATTTTTACAGACGCACGGAACCTTCCACGATGCTTTCTGGTATTGAAACTCAGAACGCTACCACTATTGGTGTCCGTTCGAGTATGACGGACAGCCTTAAATCCTCCCTGTCCTGGCAAGCTGCATCGGCGTCACAAGGCGCTCTGCTCAGTTCCTTTCAGATCTCCAGGCTTGGAGCACAAATAATTTGGAACACCAAGTCTCAATCTTCCAGCAACCTCGACGCAAATCAGAGGCGAATGCTGGCAGTCGATCCACAACGTTCCTTTTTTTATCCAGATAGCGTCAAGTTTTTGGATACTGCGTTGTCTGCCAATGGCACTATCTTCAATTATCAGAAAAATACTTACGAAAAGAATGCAGGTGGGAGTCGCAGCACGAGCGAGCATAGCACCGACGAGTTTAGTAGCGGCAAGAAAGAAGCCAAAGTACCAAAGGTGTCAACGCCCGAATCCCACCAGCGCGATTTTTCCAACCTCAGTTATAGACTAGACTGGAGCTCAGGCGGTTCTTTAGGGCTCGAGGATAAGTTCTACTCAGTCAGATGGGCAACTCCGGAAGACATCAATGGCATGCTCTACTATTTTTTGGTTGGTTGGAGGGTTGGTGGAAGGTTAGACTCGAGACTCGGCCTGGCAGACGACCTTGTAGTTGTGAAGAACAGCGTAGAGGCATCCTCCCAGAATCAGACGAGGCCATACTTCTATGATGACCGGACCTACCCAACTACGGTCCATCCTTATGTTCTTACCGACTACCAATACAAGCTGTCCAACCTCAAAATGAGCAATTCTCTTCTCATTTATCCCTTTGCCGCAGATTCTCTGTTGGCGAATTCCTCGATCTCGTATTCCTTATCGGGAATCATATTCAAGTATGCATATTCTGGCTTAACCGGCAGTGGAGCAAGCGCAACGCCAGTATACCAATGGACATGGATCGATTGGAATTCATCAACAATAACCGACCATCTGCTGGCCGCTACACTCAATTTTTCTCCAAAAAGCAGGTCCGCATTTCGGCAAAGCCTAAATTTCTCTGCCACCTTGCCTCCAGAGGATTCTACCTATGTCGCCTCCTATAACCTTGCCAACTCGTGGCTTCAGGCAAAACTCAAAGCATCCATTGTGACGGCTGAAATCGACGACACCATCTACAACAATACTTCACTGCTTTCTGCAGGAATTACACTCGGTGGTGGTTCCTTCCCTTTGCTCAATTCCGAGTTTAGATGGAACTTGGATACTTCTGAGCCAGATTTGAGTGACTCAAGTCTGAGCTATAGATGGTTTAGGGCAAGGTTCATAGCTAAGAATGCAAAGGGTTATGCGTACCAAAACGGCTCGTGGATATTGGACGGGACAGAATACTTCAGGCCATACCAGGTCGGTCTCTCTCTATCTCCATCGCTCACTCTGGGTAAGGCTAGTGCGTTTCAATTTAAGACTGATGCGAATCTCAACTATTCGCAAAACCTGATCAAATTCACTGAGTCGTCCTTGAGCACGGCTATTGGCTTTACTGTGACAAGTTCATCGGGCACATCACTGAGTTTTAAGACGGAATCGCTCAACAAGGCATCATGGCGTTACTGGCCCGGCATTTTCCCTGCAAGCACAGGATTTAATCCTGCAGATTACTACAAGAATATCTTTACGGATATTGTCGACTCTTTGGCTATTTGGGACACAAGCAGGCTTTACAAAGGCATGTTCAAGCTCAAAAGTCTAGCTCTGTCTCTCTCGCAAGACCTTCATGACTGGAACCTTGAGGCAAAACTGGGAATGGATCCTCTTCTGGTATCACCCAGCACGGGACGCCCCTACTACAAACTCGATTTTTCTTTTAGTATCCTAGTTACATGGAAGGACATTCCCGAGCTAAAGTCATCCGTCGCTTACTCGGGAGGGGCGTTTTCGCAATGACGTGTTCGGTCGATTTCTTTAGAATTGGGCGCTCAAATGCGCAGGAGTTGAATTGAACGTGGACAGTATTGTATTGGACGATATGGAGCTCCTTTCGGAACTCTGTGGTGCAAACGACTATAACCTGGATATTATCTCTGATCTGCTGGGAGCTAGAGTACATTGCATGGGCAACGAACTCTCAATCAGCGCCGACTCCGAAGAAAAGAGGCAGATGTTTGTTGACCTCGTACAGGCTACCATACACTCCATCGAGGGTGGCCTGCCTGCAACACCCGACTTGATCATTGCGCTGCATGCGGAACTCACTCCATTAGGCAGCGGTTGCGCTTCCCGTGAACATGATTCTGC
The DNA here is from genome assembly GCA_017849315.1 of Treponema sp. Classification (GTDB taxonomy): domain Bacteria; phylum Spirochaetota; class Spirochaetia; order Treponematales; family Rectinemataceae; genus JAFIHQ01. The sequence continues at coordinate 7,403 of JAFIHQ010000131.1, read as the reverse complement.
AGCTCCAATGTCCACAAGCGACGACTTTCTCGATACTTGCATTCAGATACCAGGTGGATACGCAAAGATATATCCGCGTAGTAGGGGGCAAGCTCTTTATTTAAAGGGACTTGCAACTCACGATCTTATTATCTCCGTGGGGCCAGCCGGCACAGGTAAGACTTTTTTGGCGATGGCTTGGGCGCTCAAAGAGCTTATGGCCAAGACTCGCAGAAAGCTGATTCTTACAAGGCCCATTGTCGAAGCTGGAGAAAACCTTGGTTTTTTGCCTGGCGATCTCGTGCAAAAGATCAACCCATACTTGAGGCCGCTCTATGACGCTATGGAAGTTCTCTTGCCTTTTGACACGATAAGTCGACTCGAAGAAACAAGAGCGATAGAAGTGGCTCCACTCGCCTACATGAGAGGAAGAAACCTAAGCAATTGCATTGTCATCTTGGACGAAGCGCAGAATACGACGAAAGAACAGATGAAAATGTTCCTTACAAGGCTTGGCGAGAATACAAAGGCCATTGTTACTGGAGACATAACCCAGATAGATCTGCCCCGCAAGAGTGAATCTGGTCTGGTTCATGCTATCCAAATCCTTTCTGGTATAGAGGATATCTTTATCAGCCACCTCGATGCCAGGGATGTGGTTCGAAGCCAGCTTGTTAAGAACATTATCGAGGCATATGAAAACGAGTAAGCCTCTCCTTGGCATCCTTTCGGATTTTTTGCCGGCAACATTTCTGGCCGACAAACACTACCTTTGGAACGCTTTGGCATGCGTACTTATCGCGGCAGTCGCTCTTCTCCTGGCCGGGCCAGGCTCCATAGCGAGGAATCAGAGCTTCGAGGGAATTAGCCCTGGAAAAATTGCGGAGCGGGACATTGTGTGTACTAAGAGCGTCGTCTATGTCGACAAACTGGCTACACAACTGCGGATCGAAAGTGAAGAGCGTTTGGTTTTGCCGGTCTTTAGACAAGACGAGAATGTCACAACTCAAGTTCTCAATCAGTACAAGGCTTTTGGCGGCATGTTCAAAGACCTGGCGGAAAAGAACACCGCCATTGAGACAATGACGCTCATGCTCCAAAGCAATTTTCCTGGGCTGTTGCCTTCCGATGTACTGACTGCTTTGGCGCGGAGTCCCCTCAAGCTGCAAATCCTTGTCTACGCAGAGGACGTGCTGAGTTCCATAATGCAAATGGGAGTTGTTTCTATACCTACCGAAGGTTTGGAATACTACAATCAGGACTATTTTGAACTTGCACACACGCTGAACAATAAGACCGATTACGAACAACGCACTCGCGATTCTATGGTGACCAAGGACACTTTGGCGGAGGCTGTAAACGCCCAGATAATGCAAAAACGGCTTGCAGGGTCGGTTTCCACCTTGGTCGCCAAGATTGTCATGGGGTTTGCTACCGAGAATACTTTCTTTGACAAGGCAGAGTCGCAGAACAGGCTCGCTAAAGCAAGAAGCAAGGTGGAGCCCGTCACTCGAGTTGCGGGGCAAAACGAGGTGCTAGTCCGAGCAGGCGAAATGGTCACCGAGGAAACCTACGCAAGAATCATGAGCATTAAGAGCGCCATGTCCAGAGCAGATACGAGTCTGGTCTTGAGCGGAATTGGATTGTTGCTTGCTGCATCGCTTGTCGGCATCTTCCTGATTTTTGGTCAAAAGGAAATTGCAACTAACTTGAACCGCTATATGGGGCTCCTGATTTTCTATAGCGCACTTGTTTTTTTCATAATCGCTATTTTTGCTGGCAAGGCTCCAGGCAGTTCCGGCACTGGTTCCGGCACTCTAGACGGAGCCTATTGGATGCCGACTGCGCTCTTTGTCGGTCTCATCTCGATCGTAGGTGGTCAAAGTCTGGGATTTTCTTATTCTATCGTCCTTGCACTTCTAGCGGGAGCAGCTTCCAATCTGAATGCAGAATTCATTGTCTTTACGCTCTTTTCCGGAGTTTTCATGAGTTTGATGAGCAGTATGGCTAAGAGTCGTCTCAGTCTGGCAGAGGCAGCTGTGAGCCAAGCCGTGATACAATTTGGACTCGCTGTAATTTTGATACTCAAGAATGGTTCGGCTTTTGGCGAAGTTGCCAAGGCGTCCGGACTGCTTGCTTTGAATGGGTTTGTCAATGGAGCGCTGATTTTGGCTGCATTGCCTGTTTTGGAACAAACTCTTAATTTGCCGACTCGTTTCCGGCTGATGGAGTTGGCGGATGCCAATTCGCCGGCGCTCAAAGAATTAATGACAAAGGCACCAGGTACCTATGCACACTCACTGAACGTTGCGTTTCTGGCTGAAGCAGCAGCTCAGGCGATAGGCGCGAATGCGTTGCTTGCGAGGGTTGGGGCCTATTACCACGATATCGGCAAGGTAGACCAGCCGGAATATTTCGTGGAAAATCAGCGCGGCCAAAATAAGCATGACGACATAAACCCACGACTTTCCGCCACCGTCATTCGTAGCCATGTAAAGCTAGGTGCGGAAAAGGCCAGGGAACTCGGATTGCCCAAGGCCGTCGTGGAAATTGTCGCCCAACACCACGGCAATTCCACAATAAGCTGGTTTTACGACAAGGCCAAATCTAAAGATTCGACTGCAAGCGAAGAGGATTTCAGCTACCCCGGGTCTCCTCCGACCACAAAAGAGGCGGGAATCGTCATGTTGGCAGACACCGTAGAAGCAGCGCTCAGAACGCTAAAGAACCCTTCACTTCCCCGGCTGGACACGTTTATTCATCAGCTTATTACTGACAAGGTGCAGCAAGGCCAGCTTGACCAATGTCCACTCACCCTCCAGGACTTGGATAACATCCGCCAGACTTTTGTCAGAATTACTGCAGGGCAGTTCCACTCCAGAATTGAGTATCCTAACCAAAAGGAGCCATCCCCATGAATACGGTGAGTACGGATTGGGCTGGCATAGATTGTCCAGTTTGGTTAGAGAGAGCAAAGGGTTTTGCCTTGACTGCCCTTGATCAAATGCGAAAAGAGAATTGGGTTGTCTCGTTACTCTTTTGTGACGATGATTTTATCCAAACGGTGAATCGAGATTATCGTCAAAAAGATGAACCAACCGATGTGCTTTCTTTCCCACTTGGCGATACGGTGGAACAAGAAGGTGACAGCGTCTTTCTTGCTGGCGATATCGTGATCAGTCTGCCAGCATTGCAGCGAAATGCAGTCGATTTTTCTGTTACTCCAAATGAGGAATTGAAGCGTCTGATTGTTCACGGTTTGTTGCATCTTTCAGGCATGGATCATACAACGAATGCGCCGGACGAACCCATGTTGGCGCTGCAGGAGACAATTCTGGCTCAGCTTTCCGGAGAGCAAATACTGTGAGTATTTTTGGTCATCTTAAAACAAAGCAGGAGAATCCTGAAAAACTTGACGAAATTGAAGTACAGGATACTGAACAAGAAGAAATGATCGAGGGAGTGGAGAATCTGTCGGAAACGACCGTCAAGGAAGTCATGGTGGCTCGGACAGATACACTTTTCCTCGATGTCGAGGCACCCAAAGAGGACCTGTTCCGCGTGCTCGTCGAATCGGGGCACTCGAGAATTCCTGTCTACAGGGAAACTATCGATGATGTTGTCGGCGTTATTTATGCAAAGGATGTTTTGGCAGCTCTAGTACAGAACAAGCCTATCGTAATCGCTTCGATAATGCGGAAGCCCTATTTTGTCCCGGAGACAATGCTCATCGATAACCTCTTGCGCGAGTTTAAGCGGCGCCACGTTCACATCGCTATTGTTGTGGACGAGTATGGTGGCACTTCGGGCATCGTGTGCCTCGAAGACATAATTGAAGAGATTGTAGGCGAAATTCAGGACGAATTCGATGCGGAGCCGGAGCCGATCGTGCAGATTGGGCCTCAAGTTTGGCTCTGCGACGCAAGGACTCGGCTCGATGCGGTGAGCGAGGAACTCGATATTCCCCTGCCCACTGAAGACTTTGACAGCCTGGCGGGATATGTGTTTAACCTGTTCGGTCGAATTCCGTCCAAAAACGAAAAGGTTGAAACCCCCAACGCCATATTCACTGTTCACGAGATGGACGCTCATCGGATCTTGTCCATAAAAATCGAAAAACTGGAAACCACCGAGCCCGATCAGGACTCGTGAATTCGTCCTTATCCGGATTTGTGATCTGAATTTGAGCCTTTTGTAAGTGCCCGGGAAAATGTACTTGAACTCAACAATGTTGCCGATCGTTTTGAATCTTGAAATAGCGTTTCGTAACGCAATTTACCTTGCCGAATTCGATAAGGGGGTATAGAATCATTTTGTCAGAGCAATGCGGCTTTGACACCAAAAAATAGAAGGAGGGAATGATGAATTCCTACATAAAGCAAGTGCTGGACGATCTGCGTGCCCGCTATCCTTGGGAAAGCGAGTTCTTGCAGGCAACCGAAGAAGTGCTTGAATCGATCTCTCCCCTTATCGAAGCCGAACCAAAATACCAGGCGCAAAAAATACTGGAGCGCATCGTAGAGCCGGAAAGAGTTGTCATGTTCAGGGTGCCTTGGGTAGACGACAAAGGCGAATATCATGTCAATCGTGGATATAGGGTACAGTTCAACTCCGCAATTGGCCCCTACAAGGGCGGCCTTCGTTTTCATCCAAAAGTAACGCTTTCTACGTTGAAATTCCTCGGTTTTGAGCAGATATTCAAGAACAGCCTCACTGGTCTTCCCATGGGGGGCGGCAAAGGCGGTTCTGACTTCGATCCAAATGGCAAAAGCGAGAACGAAATAATGCGTTTCTGCCAGAGTTTCATGACAGAACTCTATCGTCATATTGGGCCTGATACCGACGTTCCGGCAGGAGACATTGGTGTTGGCGGACGGGAAATTGGTTATCTTTTTGGGCAATACAAAAGGATTCGCAACGAATTTAATGGCGTTTTAACGGGCAAAGGCCTCAATTATGGTGGTTCGCTTGTGAGGCCGGAAGCGACAGGTTTTGGCGCGAGCTATTTTGCCAAGGAAATGCTCAAGGTTCGCAATGATTCTTTGGAAGGCAAAACCGTGGCTGTGTCCGGATTTGGCAATGTGGCGTGGGGAGTTTGCCAGAAGGCATCTCAGCTCGGCGCAAAGGTTGTGACAATTTCTGGGCCGGACGGTTACATTTTCGATCCGGACGGTGTCGGAACCAAAGAAAAATGGGACTACCTGGAAGAAATGCTCGTTATTGACCGCAACAAGGTCGAAAACTATGCCAAGAAGTTCTCAAAGGCCAAGTTTGTTCCTGGTAAAAAGCCATGGGAACAAAAAGTAGACATTGCCATGCCGTGTGCCATCCAGAACGAACTCAACGGTGAAGATGCCAAGGTTCTGGTTGCAAATGGCGTAAAGATTGTCGTTGAAGTGAGTAACATGGGTTGTACCCCTGAGGCATGGAAGTATTTCATTGAACAGAAAATACCGTTCGCTCCTGGCAAGGCGGCAAATGCGGGTGGCGTTGCAACCTCTGGTCTCGAAATGACACAAAACTCTATGAGACTTTCCTGGAGCGCCGAAGAAGTTGACCAAAGATTGCACGAGATCATGAGCAACATCCATAAGAGCTGTCTGGAAACTGCAGCCAAGTATGGCGAGCCTGGCAACTATGTGGTAGGTGCTAACATAGCAGGATTCAAGAAGGTCGCTGATGCGATGATAGCGCAGGGGCTCGTGTGAGTCTGGAGTAGCCCTCCCTAGGGTTGGATGAGCGGTATTTTTAAGATCTGAGTAAACTAAGGGGTGCCCCTTTTGAGGGGCACCCTTTTTTAATGCGCTTAGCAGTGGATATAATCGGTGTCATGCAAATAACAAGGTCGAGAGGCTGCATAGCTGGCAGCATTGTAGCACCATCTTCCAAGAGCTACCTTCAGCGCGCCATCGCCGCTGGGGCGGTGGCAGAAGGAGTCACGAGGCTCCATTACAAGACACTATGCGAGGACGCACAGGCCGCGATAAGGGTTGCAAGGGCGCTTGATGCGGAAGTGTGGGTGGGGCCGAGTCTTGTGGAAATTCGCGGATCCAGGCAGTTGGTGGGACATTGCACGAATGGCAGAGAAAGCGCCCCCAGTGGCGATGGCGCGCGTGACGATAGTGGGCGTGTGGAAGAGAATGTGGAACAGAATGCCGAGCTCCTGCTTCCCTGCGGCGAGTCGGGGCTCTGCATGCGGATGTTTGCACCCATAGCTGCGCTTGTTGGGCGTCCGGCCGTACTTGAGGCGCAAGGTAGCCTGTGCAAAAGGCCCATGGGGATGTTGCAGAAGGTATTGCCAGAGTTTGGCGTTAAGGTTGATACAGAAGAAGGCCATGCTCCGGTGCGGTTATTTGGCAAGTTGCATGGCGGAAATCTCTGCCTTGATGCAAGTGAAAGTTCTCAACTCTTGACAGGTTTACTCTTGGCTTTGCCACTCACCGCGGAGCAAAGTATTCTTACGGTGGTGAATCCGACTAGTCGTGGTTACTTGGACTTGACTATATCGGTCTGTGCCCGTTTTGGGGTGAGGATAAATAGAGATAGGGATTATAGTAAATTCGTAATTCCGGGAAATCAGCACTACCAGGCCACGGATTTGGCGGTGGAGGGGGATTGGAGTGCCGGTGCCTTTTTGGTGGTGATGGGTGCGATTGCAGGCAAGGAGGAAGGCCTCTTGATACGCGGTCTTGATTTAGAATCGACGCAACCGGACAAGGCGATTCTTGCGGCGGCAAGGAGCGCCGGCGCGAAAATTGCGGCAAAGGACGAGGGTGTCATTGTAAGAAAGGGCCGCCTTCGGGCGTTTCGTTTTGACGCGACGGATTGCCCTGACCTTTTTCCTCCTTTGGTAGTACTCGCCGCCGCCACCCCTGGCCGCTCCGTCATAAAAGGAGTGCACAGACTTCGTGGCAAGGAAAGCGACCGCGCGCAGTCGCTTGTGGCTATGTTGGACTCTTTGGGGGGCAGCGCTCACGTTGATGGCGACTATTTTGTGGTCGAGGGAAAGGCCCTGCATGGTGGTGTGGTCAACCCCAACAATGATCACAGAATCGCCATGGCCGCCGAAGCAGCTTCTTTAATAACTTCTGGTGAAGTAACGATTTGCGATAGCGACTGCGTTGGCAAGTCGTGGCCGGGTTTTTTTGAAGACATCTACTCGATCAGAGTGAATCCCACCTAAGGCAGTCAGAATGTTAAGGCCAGCCAACGCTCATGTCTTCAGACTAATCGGCAATGTTTTTCCGCAAAGCGTTGAGGAACTTGGTCATTTCCTCATAGTCTTTTTGGCGGATAATATGCGTCAGGTACGATAACTTGGAGCTGATAAGTTCAAGCTGACGAATAGTGTAATCGTTAAACATTATCTCAGTTAAAAGACAATCGTCTTCTGCAAGGAGGCCTTTGGCTATGTCCATGTGCTT
>JAFIHQ010000130.1 GCA_017849315.1 Treponema sp. | reverse complement strand
TACTCACACCAATCGCAATCGTATGGATTGGCGCGTCAGAATCGGGACTTTGTCGTTGTAACACCGACTGCTTCCGGCAAAACGCTCTGCTATAACCTTCCTGTTGTGCAGACCCTTTTGGAAGACCCTGGGGCCCGCGCGCTTTATCTGTTTCCTACCAAGGCCCTGTCCCAGGACCAACAAGCGGAGCTCAACGAGATAGCGCTTGGTGGGAGTCTGCCTGTCAAGATACAGACGTATGATGGCGATACACCGGCGTCTTTAAGGACAGTGGCCAGAACCTCTGCGCGTATCGTAATCACAAACCCTGATATGTTACATTCGGGGATACTGCCCAACCACACCAAATGGGTGAGCTTTTTCTCCAAGCTGCGCTATGTTGTGGTTGACGAAATGCACTCGTATCGCGGTGTATTTGGTAGCCATGTCGGCAACGTATTGCGACGATTGCAACGCATTGCTGCCTTTTATGGTGCACACCCTGCGTTTATTTTCTGTTCGGCAACTATAGCCAATCCTCAGGAGTTAGCCTCATCCCTCATAGAGAAACCCGTTGCACTTATCGATCATAATGGCGCTGGCTTAGGCGACAAAACACTCTTTTTCTTTAATCCTGCGCTGGTCGATCCGGTGCAAGGCATCAGGCGCTCGAGCGCTACGGAATCCGAGCAAATAGCCCTTTATCTGCTCAAGAATGGCGTAAAAACGATTCTTTTTGCACGATCGCGCCTACAAGTGGAGCTTATCGCCTCATACATAACGGAGAATCTTGCCAATCCATACAACGAGAATAATGGCATCAAAGTAAGTCCATATCGCTCTGGTCTACTGCCTTCAGAACGGCGTGCAATAGAGAAAGGCCTGCGCGAGGGCAGTATTCAGGGTGTTGTGTCAACCAATGCCCTGGAACTGGGCATCGATATAGGTGGTCTTGATGCAGCAGTCATCGCCGGTTACCCTGGCAACTCCGCATCTTTCTGGCAACAGGCTGGCCGTGCGGGGCGTCGAGGGGGAGCTTCGCTTGCCGTTTTTGTAGCATCGTCCGCCCCTTTGGACCAGTACTTTGCTACTCACCCTGAGTTCTTTCTTTCTCAAGGTGCCGAAGCGGGGCATGTGGACTTGGATAATCCCTATATTTTCAGCGACCACATAAAGTGTGCTGCATTCGAAATTCCCTTTGCGGACAAGGAGTGCTTTGGCGCTAGTTCCGAAGAAGATACACAGGAAGCCCTGGCGTTACTTGAGAGTGAGGGAGTCCTTCGTCATACCGCAGCAAGGTGGTATTGGTCCAGCGATGGATACCCAAGCGAGGCAATCTCCCTGCGCTCTGCCACCTCGGACAATGTTGTCATAGTCGATACAACAAGAGGCGCTTACTCGGTAATTGGAGAAATGGATAGGGTCAGCGCTAAGGAACTCTTGTTCGACAAGGCCGTTTACATTCACCTTGGACGTCAGTATATGGTCAAGCAGCTCGACATAGAAAAAAGACTCTGTCTTGTAGAACGCAGCGATGTGGAATACTGGACTGACTCTATAACGAAGACGGATCTCGAGGTACTGACCGAAGACGTTTCAGAGCCTCTTTCTTATGGCGATGACGATGGCGGCTCCGTTTTCAGGTGTGTCTTGGGCGATGTCTTGGTGCGCACGCAAGCTGAAAAATACAAAAAACTTCGGTTCTACACCAGCGAAAACGTGGGATATGGCGATATTTCGCTTCCTCCAGAAGAGATGCAAACCCGTGCCTTATCTCTGGTTTTTGAAGGCGGCTCACGTGCTGGCAAACTCCTTAGTGCCGAAGATCCCGCCACCTGTGCTGCAATACTGGTGGGTGTAGGAAGGCTGTTTACCTCGTTGGCGCCGGTATTCCTGCTCTGTGATCCCAAGGACCTTGGTATCTCCGAACGTATTCGCGATCCTCATTTCGGATGGCCAACCCTCTATTTGTACGACAAGTATCCTGGAGGCACAGGGCTTGCCGAGGCGCTTTCTGAAAAACTGATGCCTCTCTTGAAAGCGTCGCTCGAGCGGATTGAGTCCTGTCCGTGCGCAGATGGCTGCCCGTCCTGTATCGGCGTGGACTTGGTTTCGACTTTTGTTCCAATGGCCGTACAAAGTGGGCAGCAAAGTCCATCTGGTCAACCTAGTCAACGACAAGATTCTGTCAACTACACCATCAACTTCAAACAAAGAATCGCCACTTTTTTGCGTGGGAGTCTCGCGTAACCCCGATGGCCTCCTTAAAGAAGCGGCTGGCCCTTATAAAGGATTTAGGGCTAACTCAGGCATCGCAACTTACAAACCCTGCAAAAGAGGGGCGGTCCGGCGGGCGCATCGTGTTGGAGTATGAAAAGAGCGTAGGCCAAGCCTTAGGAGCAAAGCGAGGCCAACAAAGCAGTTCTGCGAGACAGAGTAGTTCTACGAGCCCTGGCACTTATCCTCCCGGCTTGGGGGCAGGTTGGCGGCAAATTGGTCAGCATTGCTTTACTAAGTCAACTCTGTCCTCTTTTGCCGTTGGGGATAAGTTTCTTTTAACGATCGATATACGGATGTTTGAGAAACTCTCAAGAGCAGGGCTAGGTTTTGTCTCAGGTGATTATGCAAAAGACTATCGAGTCGAGCTTGGCACCATGACATTCTTCGATTTGGAGACGACAGGCCTCTCTGGTGGTTCCGGGACGATCGCGTTTCTTGCTGGACTTGGGTACTTTGAAGCTGGGAACTTTGTTGTTGACCAGGTTTTCATTGATGATTTCCCTGGAGAGATGGATTTTCTTTCGACTATCCTGAGCTACTTGGAAATACGCCCCACGGTCGTAAGTTACAACGGTAAAGCCTTCGATATTCCGTTATTGCGCACTCGATGCATTATGAACGGCTTGCCAGTGCCCCACTTTCAAAGCCTCGACCTTTTACATCCGGCACGACGGTTATGGAGCCACGCTCTTCCTTCGTGCTCATTACAGGTTTTGGAATCGGCAATTCTGGATGTGGAGCGAGAGAACGATATTCCAGGCGCCTTTATTCCACAGATTTGGCTCGATTATGTCAAAAATGGAGCGAGTTTTCTCACTGATGGATTGCGATCAGACGAGGATTACGACTACGGCTACGACTATAGCTGCCAGAATGTGGCCGGTCCAAGAATGAACAATGTACTAACTCACAACGAGCAGGATATAGTGTCGCTCGCAAAACTGTTCTGTACAATGATCTCCATGGTTGAGTCCTCTCGGCAAATCGGCAGTGCCGACATAACAAGCTTGTCCCACATGGTGGCTGCGTGCGGACGCATAGAAGCAGCAATCCAACTTTTGGAACAGGCTGGCATAAACGGTGACGAACGAGCACTGATTACTCTTGCACGCTATTACCGACGTGGGTGCTACTTAGGCGGACGATATCCCGAGGAGCAATATCGCGAAAAGTATAGGGAAACTGTTTTGAGGCTAAACTGTATTACCTTTGATTCTTGCATCGAAAAGGCCAAGTATTGGGAGCATATGGAGAAAAACTATAAGGCCGCCCTTGAAGCTTCCCAAAAGGCCATGATGATACTTGACACCGAGGCAGAGCAACAGCCGTCTGACAAGCTCTTAAAATTGTCAAGAAAGAAGGAGTCAGTCCAAAAACGAATATCGAGGCTTAATGAGAGACTGCAGAGAAACCTGAAATAGACACTTGAACACAAACCCAGAGAAGAGACCTTTGCGATGGACTTATTGGCAGACTTAATGGCTACCGTGAATGGGCGCGAAGGGTGTCACCGAGCTGACCACAAGCTCCCATGACACCGCGACCACGATGGAATCTTGTAACTACCGTTATACCTGCATCTTCAAGTATTCTGGTAAAGGCCGCAACTTTAGAGGGCTCTGGCTCCACAAAAGGAAGGCCAGGAACCTGATTCCATGGTATGAGATTGACCTGAGCCTTGAGCGGCGGGATCCATTCTGCAAGCGCCAAGGCGTCTTCTTTTTCGGTGTTCTTGTTTCCGAGCAAAGCTAACTCAAGAGTTATTCGCTCGCCAGTTTTGTTCTGATAATAAACGAGCGCATCCTTAAGTTTTTGGACATTCCACTTTTTATCCACGGGCATGAGTTCCGAACGCAGATTGTCGCGGGCCGCGGTCAGCGATACGGCAAGCCGCACAAGAGGGCCTTCGTCAGCAAGTCTTTTAATTCCAGGCACAATTCCACTCGTGGAAATCGTGATTTTTCGATGCGACATACCGATGCCTTCGGGATCGGTCAACAAGGCGATGGCCTTGCTCACGGCTTCAAAGTTCAAAAGCGGTTCGCCCATACCCATAAAGACCACATTCGAAATAGGCCCACGCCGG
>JAFIHQ010000004.1 GCA_017849315.1 Treponema sp. | reverse complement strand
GCCGTGGATGTGCAGTCTAAGTATTCAGGGGTTTACGGATCCGCAATCTCTTTGCAAGGCGAACGCTTCGCCTTACTCTATGGGCTTCAGCCTCAGTACTTACTTGTATTCGAGAAAAAGGCTGATGGCTATAGGCTTGTCTACAAGAGAAAGCTGGCGCAAGGAAAGAAAGACTCCCAATTCATGCTTTTTGACGAGACCGGCACGTCACTCTTGGCTGTTACTGCCGAAGGGCTCCTCTGTTTTGATGCTAAGCGCAATCAAAGTGTTGTCTTGAGACAGGGAGAATCTATTGCGTCAACAGCAAGTGCCAGCGCTAAGTTCGTACGGATGGGCGAGAAAGCGTTTGCAGGGCTTATTTCAATAGGGTCTTCCTTGGCCTCATCTGCCTCATCTGCCTTGCAAGGGACAAGTTCTGGGAAATCAGATGACCAGACAAGGCTTATCGTGGTTAGGGACGGAATATGTGTTGTAAACATGCTGATGCCTGAAGCGAGCGATATAAGCTGGAGGCAAGCGAAGCTCTTTGTTACTCTGCCAGATGGTGTCAGAAGCTTTGCCTTCGATGTGCCTGGCGACGATTCTAATCGTAACGGTACAAGGGCGCTCAGTATGCTCAATCTGCAAGGTGGGGCTAAATGAGAAAGGCCTGGATATCGCTTGTTCTTTTTGCCATCTTTGTTATGGATTTCCCAGTGTTTGCACAGAGCAGCATACAACAGCCTGATTCGGTCGCAATAAAAACGGAGTTTGGGGCTCCGCAATGCTTTTCGGTTCCTGCCGTGCTGCCCAAGGATCAAAAACCGCTTCCTGTTGCGGGACTGCCTTTTGGAAGCGCCACGAGGACCTTGACCAGGCAAGAACAGACTGCTTGGAATGATTCGTCTTTAGGACGATATCGGAATCCCGGCATCGACTACGCAACCCGTGCGCAAACCGTTAAGCCCGTATTATCCGGCGAACTCACCTATGTTCAGTCTCAAGGGGCAAGATTTGTCGGGGAAGGCGTTTTTCCTGTACGGCAAAATGCCGTGGCGATGCACCATGAGAATAACTACATAAGCATATACTCCACAGAGGCAGCAGTGGTTCTTGACAGCGGGAAGTTCAAAGATGGTGCGCTCTTCTCAGAGCAGGATGCGCTTTGGGTGTTTGTGGGTCCAGATCTTGGCGCCAATCACGACTATGAGGTTCGCATTTGCGACATTGACAAGAAGGGTTGGGTGAATCCACAGATCTTCTTGCCATTCAAAGTTGATACACGCCCGCCAAAATTGACGTCGCTTATATTACTGGAGCCCGATTTTCTGAATAAGGGTGGGCAACCTTTACTAGACGATACGTCTAGTATAACTTCGGCACCTGCGGGATCTCAGAAGTCCAAAGCAAGCACGAGCGCTAAAACACGCCAATCAGAGACAGCCTATCCGCAAGGCACCTATTTACTTGCGATCGAGGCATTCGACGTATCCCCGAAAGGAGAACAAACCTCAGGGTTGTACAGGTTCAGGCTTATGGTAGATGGGCAAGTACTCTTCGACAAGCGCCTAGATATGGCTCCCATGCTTCCCGACGGCCTGTCCTTTCTGGATGGCGATGTGCCTTCGGGCAAAACAGTATCAGGCGTGGACAGCTTCGTTATTGGTAGCTACGCTTTTCTATCTGGAATCCATGTACTGGACTTAAGTGTTTATGATTATGCTGGGAATTCTGCACGACTCACGAAAGAAGTCAGGTTTTGGTGAAAAGAGGAGAAATTGCATTCCGATTGGAGCGGTGAAAGTATGGACTACGCGTTTGTTGGAGAAAACGTTCTCAAGGTAAGAGAACGAATTGCCCAGGCGGCTTTGAGGGCCGGAAGAAAGCCTGAAGATGTTACCTTGTTGGCTGTGACGAAATTTCATCCTGCCGAAGCCGTATTGGCAGCCTATCGGTCCGGAATACGCAGTTTTGGAGAGAATCGGGTGCAGGAAGCCATGCAGAAGTATGGGCCAGAGTTGCGAGCAAGCCTAAACGGTGCACAACTGGCGATGATCGGCACTTTGCAGAGTAACAAGGCCAAAAAGGCCGCATTGTTCTTCGATTCGGTGCAGTCTGTTGATTCTTCTGAATTACTTGTGTTGCTTGCCAGAAAATCGATTGAGCGATCTACCCCCTTGAGGATACTCTTAGAGCTCCACACCGGTGAGGCTTCCAAGAGCGGTTTCCCGGACATGGATTCTCTGTGTAAGGCGATAGATGGCTTCTTGGAAGGACAATCGCGCGGCGAGATCGAACACCGCATGGAGATCTGTGGTTTGATGACTATGGCTCCAAACGTGGCAGATTCGCGGGTCGTTCGCGAATCGTTTCGCACCCTCGCAAAGGCCAGAGAGGCTATTGTGTCAAAGTACCACTTTGAGTCTTTTACAGAGCTCTCAATGGGAATGAGCGGGGATTTTGAGATTGCCATCGAGGAAGGATCCACCTGTGTGCGTATAGGTACAGCACTATTCGGAGCGCGACAATGAAAACGAACTGGCGGAAGCAGACACGCCACCCGCAGCACAGAAGAGCCTTGCTGCTGGTGCTACTCGCGATACTGGTTGCCCTGCCTAAGGCATGGAGTTTGTCTTCTGACGCCACATCCGATATCATTGTGAACAATGAGTTGGACAACTTGGCCGCCTCTAGTGCAACTGCTACGCTGCTCAGAAGCGAACAGGGGGCTATCCCGACGAAAATACCGATGACCTATAGCCTTCTTGCAGATTATGAAGGTGGAGTGAAAAAAGTTGTGTCTGCAAATCTGGGAACGACTATAGGGCTCAAACCGGGTTTTACTTTGGGGCGGTTCGTTACCATTAGCGTAGGTGTTTTTCCTCTGGCATACTTCTGCTCTGGTGCCGTGCTCAGTCTGGTACGCATTGCAGGAAGTAGTCAAGATGCGAGTGTCACAACGACGGAGCGCTTCATTCAGCTGGGTGTATCTGCCGGGCTTTGCCTTGGCGTGGGTGTTTTGGATATTTTCTTGCCTAGCGACTGGTAACCTTGACATCGATAGCTAACGAAATCTAGAATTGCACAATCCTGTGAACAATGAGGCCTTGCTTTATGCCTACACCAAACGAAAAGTCCGACGAGAGCGAAGGTTTTAACCTTGATGATGCCATCCGCAAGGTACCAGATTTCCCTAAGCCGGGAGTGCTCTTTTACGACATCACGAGTATTCTTGCAAACCCCGATGCTTTTGCTTATTGCATCGATTCCATGCTCAAACTTTACAAAAATGAACATATAGACGCTGTTGCTGCGATCGAATCGCGCGGCTTCATTTTTGCGGCACCTTTTTGTTATAAACTTGG
>JAFIHQ010000129.1 GCA_017849315.1 Treponema sp. | reverse complement strand
GCTGCAGATTGCCGAAGGCTGGACCGCCACCCTCCCGCAGGAAGTCCACGAAATCCTCGACAAGCGCACAGACCCGACGTGGCCGACCACCTGGTTTGTACCCAAAGTCACAGGCCAAGGACCCTTTGCCGACGTCTACTCAGTGATGGCGAACTGGGGAGCCAACCACGGCGCCATTTCTTACGGGCACATCGGCGCAGACCTGATCACCCTCGCGTCCATGTTGCGCATTCCTGTCAGCATGCACAACGTCGAGCCCGAGCGGATCTTCCGCCCGAGCTACTGGAACGCGTTTGGCATGGACAAGGAAGGCGCGGACTACAGGGCCTGCAACGTGCTGGGGCCACTTTACAAGTGATTCGGCATTGCTGATTTTGCGAACTGCCGCTGCTTTCTGGCGTCGCTCTTTGCATTTTGGCATTGATTAAAGAAAAGCCTGCACCATAACGGCGCAGGCTTTTTTGTATCAAGTTGCGGCGTGGCGTACTTATTGCACGTCGTACTTTTAGTGCGCCGCCGCTCCTTTATAGCGCAAGGCGG
The DNA here is from genome assembly GCA_017849315.1 of Treponema sp. Taxonomy (GTDB): domain Bacteria; phylum Spirochaetota; class Spirochaetia; order Treponematales; family Rectinemataceae; genus JAFIHQ01. The sequence goes on along the minus strand of JAFIHQ010000129.1, from coordinate 3,288 downwards.
TAAATCTTCGCGATATCGGCGGATTTCAGCTCGATGAAATGGCCGGTCGTGTGGCTGTCATTGTCCGTGCATTTTTTTGCCATTTCGTCCAGCTTCTCGTCGCCAATTCCGATATCCGACAACCGAACCGGCAAGCCAAGACCTTTCCAGAACCTTTCCAGCGCAGCAATGCCGGCCAACGCGGTTTCTTCAGGATTGAAGAAATTGGCCTCGATGCCCCAGACGCGCGTCGCAAACTGGCAGAATCGCGCAACGTCATGTTTGTACACATACTTCATCCATGCCGGAAAGACGATGCTCAAACCCGCACCATGGGCAATGTCGTACATTCCGCTCAATTCGTGCTCGATATCGTGCGACGCCCAGTCCCCAATTCGTCCTGTATTCAAAAGATTGTTGTGCGCAATGGTGCCGGCCCACATCAGTTGCGACCATGCGTCGTAGTCCTGCCGGTTTGCTTTGAGCTTAGGCGCGGTTTCTATCACGGTGCGTAAGTCGCCTTCGATGAGCCTGTCGGTCACCTCGACGTGCCTTACGTTGGTAAAATAGCGCTCCATAAGGTGAGCCATAATGTCGGCAATGCCATTGACGATCTGATTGTCCGGCAAGGTAAAAGCGAGTTCAGGGTTGAGGATCGAAAAACGCGGATAGATGACGTCCGTGTCGCATGAGCGCTTCAGCTTGAGCTCTTCGTTCGTGATGACGCTACCGTTGCTCGACTCGCTGCCCGCAGCAGGAATCGTCAGGATAGTTCCCACAGGCAGTGTGGTCTTTGGTTGAGCCTTGCGCGCGTAGAAGTCCCAGACATCGCCTGAATATGGCACGCCAATGCCAATGGCTTTGGCCGAGTCTATGACGGAACCTCCCCCCACTGCCAGGATGAGGTCGACTTTTTCCTTGCGACAAAGCTCTATGCCCTTGCGTACCAGACTCACAGACGGATTGGCCTTGACGCCGCCCAGCTCGACCCACTCGACGCCTGCGCTTTTCAGGGATGCGCGTACCCTGCCCAAAAGGCCCGATTTTTCTGCGCTCGCGCCTCCAAAATGGAGTAGCACCTTCTTACCGTAGGCCGCCGCTTCCTGACCAACTGTATTCTCCATTCCCCGACCAAAAATGATCTTCGTTGGATTGCAAAAAACGAAATTGTCCATTTTCTCATCCCCCTTGCAATGCTATTATAGTCATATCAATCATGAAAGATAACACCACTGTAAAAGCCAAACCCAAACCCAGATTCCTCGTCGTATGCCTCAACCCTACCATTCAGAAAACCCTTGTTTTTACCGGTCTGAAATTGGACGCCGTCAATCGCGCGGCCGAGGTTCGAACGGACGCCTCAGGTAAAGGCGTCAACGTCGCGCGGGTGCTCACACAATCCGGATACCCGGCCACACATTTGACGCACGCCGGTGGGCCCAATAAAGACTGGTTTCTGTCGCTGTGCAAGTCCGACGGCCTGGATGTGGCCTGGGTCGATTCCGGCAGCGAAGTGCGTTTCTGCACAACGGTGATAGACAAGGGCGCAGGCACTGCTACAGAGCTTGTGGAAGAAGCCAGAGCCGTGGCATCAGGAACCGAAGACCTCGTATTGGAGAAATTCGAGGCTCTGCTCCCCGACTACGATGTCTTTATCTTCTCAGGCACAAAGGCAGCAGGCTACTCCGATTCGCTTGTGCCCCGCATGGTCCAGCGCGCGACTGGCCTTAAAAAACTCGTCGTTCTGGACATCAAAGGCAAAGATCTTGTCGCGAGCCTGCCATTTGGTCCGGCAGTGGTAAAGCCTAACCTGGAAGAACTCCTGGCATCCCTGCCTCCTGAGGCGCAAAACGCCATCGCTGCGGCGCCGACGCAGGAAGCACGGGAGGCCGTTACACGTGCCGCTGTATTCGAGCTCACCCGCGCGTGGAAAGATCAGTACGGCACCGAACTCATTGTAACACGGGGCAGCAAATCAGTCTGGTTCAACGAAAACGGCGCTGCAGCCGAAATGCCCGTAACGCCGGTAAAGGCGCTCAATCCAATAGGTTCCGGCGATTCATTTACCGCCGGGCTCGCGGCCAAATTGGCAGAAGGTAAATCGCTCCGTGAGGCGATTCAAGAAGGCACCCGACTCGGTGGGCTCAACGCCTTGCAGCTCAAACCGGGCTCGATCCTACCGGATTGACCACACTCTGTACGGGCCACTTTGCACGCGTTCACTTCAGGACACTTCGATTTTTCCCCAGGCGCTTTGCTTCATACATTGCGGCATCCGCTCTTGTAAGAAGAGCCTGGGCCGTTTCGTTGTCGCACAGGCGCACGACGCCGATGCTCACACTGACGCGCCCCTGCTCCTCCTTCTCTCCACTCGATTCCAGCCAATCCGAATGGAATCGATTACGTATCCGTTCTGCAACGTTGAAGGCAGCAATCTCCGTTACGCCGGGCAAAACAATCACGAACTCATCGCCACCAAAACGGCAAAGGCTATCGCTTTCTCTCGTACAACTACGCATCGAGCGGGCAAGCGTCGCCAGCACTGCGTCCCCGACATTATGACCCATCGTATCGTTGACTCGCTTAAAATCGTCCAGATCGAGCAGCATAAGGGCAAGACTCGATTTGGTGTGATGCGCGCCAAGCACTGCAAGATCGAGTTCTGTCGTAAGGAACCTCTTGTTGCGCAAACCCGTGAGTGGGTCCGTCAGGCTCAGTTCCAGGTAGTGGCTCTGTGTGCTCTCAAGCCTTTCTTTTTCTGCCTCGAGTTGTCGTAAGCGGTCGGTAAGAGCCATGGAAAGGAAGATAGACTGGGCACCCATACCGAGGGCCATCCCATTCGTCGTCCAAAAGGTGAGAGGCAGAATTTTTAGTCCCATCAATGAAAAACTGAGGTCTCCCAAAGCCAGAAAAAACCACGCAATAAGAAAATAAATGGCTGAAGGCAGGCGCTGGACAATCCTGACAACCGCCGCAACAATAACGAGGACAGGCAAAACCACGCCGAGATAGTGCGACACAACAAAGGCCATGTCGTTCAGGCCGAATAGCGCACCGACCGACACCGCCGCTCCAAGCACCGCTATCACGGCAAACAGGTAGAAAAGGCCACGCGACCCATCTTTGAGCTTTAAGAAATTTTCCGTGAACATTGCGCCCCACGTGATCATCGCGCCTACCCAAAACCACAACATCGTTTGGTCAAACTGAGGTTTCTGGCCAAAAATCAGCTTTGCATGGCCTTGGACGAAGAAAATCCACAGTCCGGCGGACACCATGTACAAAATGTAGTAGAGATAGGCTCGATCT
>JAFIHQ010000128.1 GCA_017849315.1 Treponema sp. | reverse complement strand
TACGGTTTTGGTTCAGTATACGGATGGCGCCGCGAGCCGCGCTACGCAAAGGGCGAAGCGGCTTTGTGTGCGGGACGGGGAAGTGCTGGAACTGGCTTTGGGGGCGCTCAAAATGGCGGCGAAGCGGCGGGTAAGGATACGGCGCCTTGCCTTGACACTCTCGGAACTGAATTCGGCGGGGCCTGAACTCGATCTTTTTGAGCCGGAAGTACGCCAATCGCACCTACAGTATGCACTCGATCGGGTACACGAGCGCTTTGGTTTTGCCGCTCTTGTGCCTTGCATCTGCCTTGCAACGCAAAGATTGGGTGTATGATCGCGCCGCTTTTTGTGACCTCGTGTTATTCGCTCTTATATGGTACTGCAAGGCCGGAAGCCCTTGTGCAAAGTGCAGCAGCCTTGGGCTACAAAGCGCTTGCACTTACCGACCGCAATGCGGTGTATGGGCTTCCCTGTTTTATTGACGCTTGTAAAGAAGCGCATATAAGGCCAATTCTAGGCTCCGAACTCATCTATCCTGGTGGGAGGGCGGTTGTACTTGCCAAAAATAGACACGGGTTTGCGCGCCTCTCCAATCTGCTCACCTTACGGGCAGAAGCAGGGTTTACTGCGGGCGATTGCAACACGAACAAGTTCGATATGCGCTCAGAGCTTGTGGAGGACCACGACGGGCTTGTCGTTCTCACCGACGACATGGATTTGCTCAGCATAAGTGATGGTGGGAAAGATATTTATGCCCTACTTTCGCCCTTCAATAGGAATCGTTGGCGTACGCTTATGAATATGAACCGTCGAGCCAAGGATACAGATTGGCATAAGGGTAGTGCGGATCGTTTTCCTTGTGTAGCGACTGGCGAAGTACGGTTTTTGAAAGCAGAAGACAGCGAGCTGCAGCGCGTCTTGCTGGCGATCGGCAAAAAGACGACCGTGAGTCGCATCAGCGAAGAAGAACTTGGAAACAAGGACGCCCTTTTACCTTCACCACAAGTCTTTGCCGCTGCCTACGAGGCCGTTCCGGAAGCGCTTCTTTGTAACGAAGCGGTTACAGAAGCCGCTTCCTATGCCGAACTTTTCCAGGGTTTTATTTTTCCTGCGTACGAGACAAAGGAAGAAGGCGGCACCGCTTCGCTCCTGCGTGAACGAGTACTGGAAGGAGCCTTTCGGCGTTACAAGATCGTGGATGAAAAAGTCCTGGAGCGGATCGACTACGAACTTGCAGTCATAGAAGATAAAGGTTTTTGTGATTATTTCTTGACTGTTCAAGACATTACACAAAAAGCATCGCGCACGTGCGGACGCGGGAGCGCCGCCGCAAGTATTGTTTCCTATTGCTTAGGTATCACCGATGTCGATCCTTTGCGCCACAATCTCTATTTTGACCGCTTTTTGAACCCTGGGCGGGTCGATCCTCCCGATATCGACGTCGATTTTGCCTGGGACGAAAGAGATGCTCTGCTTAACGCCGTTATCGGGCAGCATGGACCGGAGCATGCGGCTCGAGTTGCCAATCACGTGTGCTTTCAAAAGCAGGCAGCTCTGCGGGAAACAGCGAGAGCATTTGGTATTCCGGACACCGAGATTTCGGCCTTTGAAAGGCGACGGGTGCTTGGTACGCTTGGCCCGCGCAGTACGCTCGACACAGCGGATCCGGTCGGTACGGCGAAGTCGGAAGCGCCGCTCGATGCCACATGGAGCGCAATTGCCCAGCTTGCGGCTCGGCTCGAAGGCTTGCCGCGCAACCTCGGCGTACATTCCGGAGGGCTCATCGTTGTGCCTGACAACCTTGCGGACCATGTGCCTATTGAGCGATCTGGTAGCGGAATACGGATTACCGCCTGGGAGAAGGAAGGCGTCGAAACCGTTGGGCTTGTCAAAATTGACCTCCTTGGCAATCGTTCGCTTGCTGTGGTGAGAGATGCCGTAGCCAATCTGCAGGAAAATGGGATTGCGATAGACGAAACGAGTTGGGATCCTATAGACGACATGGCGACCATCGATCTTTTGGCGCGGGGCGATACCATGGGGGTCTTCTATGTGGAGAGCCCTCCGATGCGCCTCTTGCAACAGAAGACGCGCAAGGGCGATTTTGAACATCTCGTGATTCACTCTTCGATGATTCGTCCTGCTGCTAATGCCTATATCAACGAATACATCGATAGACTCCATGGCAAACCTTGGAAGTCCTTGCATCCGCTGCTTGACGGTCTTTTCGACGAGACGTTCGGAATTCTCTGCTATCAGGAAGATGCATCCAAGGCGGCCATTGCGCTTGCCGGCTTTTCCGCAGCGGAAGCTGATCGGATTCGTAAGGCGCTTGCCAAGAGGGATGCCGATGTGCAGTTGGAGCGTTTTTGGCCAGCTTTTGAGCGTGGTGCTCGCGAGCGTGGGGTGGGCGACGCTACTATCGTAGCTGTGTGGGACATGATCCGTAGTTTTACTGGATACAGCTTCGTCAAGGCTCACTCGGCAAGCTATGCCATGCTGTCTTTTAAGTCGGCATACCTGCGCGCGCACCATCCGGCGGAATTTATGGCAGCCGTCATCTCTAATTGTGGTGGATATTATTCGACTTTGGCTTATGTAAGCGAGTGTCGAAGAATGGGCCTAACCGTGCTTCCGCCCGATGTCAACCAAAGCGAAGTGCGTTGCCGTGGCAAGGGAAAGGACATTCGATGGGGCTTGGGCCTCATCGTCTCGCTCCAAGAAAAAGTGGCCGAAAGCATCGTCGAAGAACGAAAAAAGAACGGCGCTTATGCTTCCATCGGCGATTTTTGTAGACGTACTGCTCCCGACAGAGAGACAAGCGAGGCTTTGGTGGGCTCCGGCGCTCTGGACAACTTGTCGCCGGAACAAACGCGGGCACAAAAACTTATGCAACTTTTTGCTTTTCAATCGGTTAAGGAGTACAAGAGTAAGGAGAACGAGCTTTTTGACGACCTGGTCCTGGGTGCAGACGGCTCTCACGCAAAAGTGCCCAGGCGCAAGATACTTGAAACACAGATGAAGTACCTTACAACGACACTCGCCTGCCACCCTTTGGAATTTGTGCCGCGCGCGCTTTCCTATCCTCGGGTTCGCGCTTGCGAGATTGGAAGTTTTGTTGGGAATACCATTCAACTTCTTGGCTGGCCAATCACCGCCAAAGTAGTCTTAACCACAGAAAAGGAGCAGATGGAGTTTGTGTCTTTTGAAGACGAAACTGCGCTTTACGAGACGGTGCTCTTCCCGGACGTCTATCGAAAGTATAGACATCTTTTGTATGACCAAAGGCCACTCGTTATTCGTGGTAAGGTCCAGGAAGACCGCAGTGCCATAACTGTCGAAGTTTTATCTGTATCAATTTTCACCTAGTTGACATAATTATACGTTTAATGCTTACATACGTTTTATGAAGGACGACACAATGATTTTCGTTGCTGTAACGCAGCTCCATCATACCCACGGCCACCATTCGGCAGAGCCGTGTGTGCGTGTCGTCTAGCGCTCCAGAAAGGACGTTTAGAAATCACGAAGCCGGCTCCCAAGAGCCGGCTTTTTTATTGGCCTTAAGGCTTCATGTAAAACGAAGTCTTCTGGCCTGGCCGGCAAGAAAGAGGGGCCAGGCGCAAGGAGATTTACATGGGTGCCAACAATGAAGGTGCTGCCAACGCTTCCAACAAGGTTCAAATCATGTTGGGCTTGCCTAAAGGCCGTATGCAAGACCAGGCGGTCCGCCTGCTCGGCGATGCAGGCCTGCCCGTTGTAATCGATGAACGCGAATATCGCCCCAAGGTCGGCAACGGTGCAGGTGCCTACCCTAAAAGCGCCGCTACAATCGAATACTCGACAAAACTCCTCAAACCACAGAACATTGTAGAAATGCTGGCCTCTGGCAGCCGAGACGTCGGCTTTGCAGGCGCGGATTGGGTCTGCGAGCTTGGTGCCGACCTTGTGGAACTGCTCGATACGGGCATGGATCCAGTGAGGCTTGTCGTGGCTGCTCCCGAGGGTGTGGTGCGTGAGGTAAAAGCCCGCGGGGGCGGAACTGCGGCATGGGAAGCCGTTTGCGGAAGAACTCCCGTTTTGGCTTCTGAGTACGAAAACATCGCGCAAGGCTGGATCCGCGCCAACATCCCTGGAACTAAATTCATCCGGTCTTATGGTGCTACCGAGGCTTTCCCTCCGGAAGATGCTGATCTCATTATCGACAACTGTGCAACGGGCAACACGCTCAAAGCTAACGGTCTGGTTATCTTGGACACAATAATGACGAGCTCGACGCGCCTTTACGCATCCAAAGCTGCAATGTCAGACAAAGCCAAAAAAGAAGCAGCCGAGTCGCTCGTACTGCTCCTTAAAGCGGTGCTTGAGGCCCGCAGGCGTGTGATGCTGGAAGTCAACGTCAACGCGGACCTTCTTGAACAGCTCGTTTCAATTCTACCTTGCCTCAAGTCGCCGACAATTTCGCCTTTGGATAAAGGCAAAGCCTACGCAGTGCGCGTGGCTGCCCCCAAGGAAAGCCTTGCGGAACTCATTCCGGAAATAAAACGGTGCGGAGGGACCGACATCGTGGTCACTGCCCTAAGCCAGCTCGTTCCGTAAAGGCCTTTCATGAGGAGATAAAAGGATTCAATAGGATATTGGAGGAAACCATGCTCAAATTAGATGCCAATGAAGGCGTTTGTTTACTTTCCGAAGTACAACTGGCGAAAATACTTTCTACTGAGAATGCATGCCGCTACCCGGAATCAGCAGTCCTAGAAAAGGAACTTGCAGAGATGTTAGGCCTGCCCGAAGGTAATGTGCTTGCAACGGCGGGCGCCGACGACGCGATCGACCGGGCTTTTCGCGTGTTTACAGGGCCGGGCAGGACGATCGCCACAACGACCCCCGGGTTTGTCGAATTCCTGGCGGCGAGCAAGAGAACCGGAGCAGAATTCCTGTCCGTGCGACGTTATGCAGAGGAAGCCTTTCCTCTGGAAGAGCTCTGCACCCTGATTGAAGAACGATCTCCTAGCCTCGTTGTTCTCGCATCTCCAGACAACCCCTTTGGAACGATGCTGAGCGAGGCCGACTTCGATAAAATCGTGGAGACTTGTGCCAGAAACGGCAGCATTTTTCTTTTTGATGCCACCTATATCGACTTTGCTGACAATCAGGAACTTCTTCTTAGGGCGCTCGACAAAGCCAATGTGATTGTGACAGGCAGTTTCTCAAAATCGCGGGGACTCGCCGGATTCAGGGTGGGATGGGCAGCCGTAGGTAAGAATTCCAGCCAGTTCATCCCAAGGATGAGAGAAGCCGGTCCGCCATATTCCTTGTCCGGCCCGGCTATCGAGGCCGCTTTTACGGTTTTGCGCGAAAACGAAAGCCAGCGCAAGGCCTATGTTGAGAGGATTAAGAGCGAGCGCGAGGAACTTTGTCGGACGATGGTGGAAATCGGCCTCGGTGCTTGGCCTTCACAGGCCAACTTTGTGACGGCTCAAGTGAATAACGCATCCGGATTTGTCGCCGCACTAAAAGAAAAAGGCATCGCAGTGCGCTACTGGCCGGGGGAAACATACGTAAGGATCACGTGCCCGGGCAATGAAAAGGATTTCTCGACGTTGATAGCCGCGTTGAGAAAAACTGCAAATTGGAACGCGCGTGACGAAGAAACACAAGAAACGGAAGAAACACAAGATGCGCCTTTTCAAAAGCTGGAGGTGCAATAAAAATGGCAAAAACCATAAAACTAGAACGTTCGACCAAAGAAACTCAAGTCAAGGTACAACTCTTGCTTGAACCAGGATTCGTGCAAGTAGACACTGGAATTGGGTTTCTCAATCACCTCGTCACGAGCCTTGCCTTCCATGCAGGGTGGTCTTTGAGACTCTTTTGTAAGGGCGACCTGGACGTGGACGATCATCACAGCGCGGAGGATTGTGCTATAGCCTTGGGACTTGCATTTAAGTCAGCCTACGAGCTCGAAGAAGCAAAGGCACGTTTCGGGTATGCTTTTGCTCCGCTCGATGAGGCGCTTGCAAGGGCGGTGGTCGACCTCTCGGGAAGGCCTTTTTTTGAAGGCGATCTTGACCTTGCAGGCCAAATGCTGGGAACGCTCGCAACCGAGAATGTCGAGCATTTTTTGCGCAGTTTTGCCCAGAATGCGGCGCTTACACTCCACGTGGACGTCTTAAGGGGAAAGAACGATCACCATAAAGCAGAGGCGGCCTTTAAAGCTCTTGCGCTTGCCATACAAAACGCCGTGCTGCCAATCCCGCATATCCAGAAGGAAGGCGCAAAGGAAGTGTTGTCTGCCAAGGAGGGCTGCGCCTCTGTCTGGGGAAACGAAAGTACCAAAGGCAAGGTCCAGACTTCCATAGAGGTTGTCGACTCAAACCAGACGGCCGACGCGGAGATTGGACAGGGTGAGGAACCTTTATGAGCGTCGAAACTACAGAAAAGCGGGCAACAGAGAAGCAGGCAGGGGAAGGTGCAGGGAAAGACACTGTTCTGGTGATTGCCTCGACAGGAGCTGCCAACCTGGCGTCAGTGTCTACCATGTGCCGTAGGCTGGGCGTGACAAGCCTCGTTACAAGTGAACCATCGGTGATTGAAGAAGCAGACTATGCTCTCTTGCCCGGTGTTGGAGCCTTTGGATCTGCCATGTCAAGACTGAAAGAGACCGGGCTCGACGAGGCCTTTAAGAGGCGCGTTGCACAAAAGAAGCCAACCATGGGGATTTGCCTTGGGATGCAGCTTTTTTGTGAGTCGAGCGAAGAAGGCCCTGGTATCAAAGGTCTGGGCATCGTGCCAGCCCACGTAGCGAGTTTGGACCTTTCTATGCCCTTGCCGCAGCTCGGATGGAATTATGTCTCACCATACGTTTCCGAGGGACAAAGCATGGAATCAAGAGAGGGACGCTCTTTTGTAAGGCCTGGTTGGGCGTATTTTGCAAACTCCTATGCCATCGAATCGATTCCAGAAGGTTTTGTCGGTACGGTTTGCATATACGGCAAACCTTTTGTGGCGTCGCTTGAACTTTGGGAGGGAAGGAACAGTAGAGCGCCATACTTGCTCTTGTGCCAGTTTCATCCAGAGTTATCCGGTGCCTGGGGGCTCGATCTCGTAGCAAGATGGATTAATGCAGGAGAAAAGGCACTGGACCCGAAAGGCAATTCTAAGGGGGCGAATGTTGCAAAATTGTAAGAACGGCCTAGGGACGGCCATAAGAATCATTCCCTGCCTCGACGTCAAGGCTAGACGTGTCGTCAAGGGCACAAGGTTTGTCAACTTGGTGGATTCAGGAGATCCTGCTGCGTTAGCGCGGCGCTACGAAGCTGAAGGCGCTGATGAAATAGCCCTCTTGGACATAAGCGCTACGCAAGAAGATCGAAATACGACCCTTGACTCGGTCGTGGCGGTTCGCGAGGTGCTTTCCATCCCCTTGATGGTAGGTGGCGGAGTCAGAAGCGTATCGGACGCCTGTAGACTCCTGGATTCAGGCGCGGACAGGGTGTCTATCAACAGCGCAGCGGTTAGGAATCCGTCCATCTTTAGAGACCTTGCGACAAGGTTTGGCGTTCAGTGTGTCGTGGCTGCCATCGATGCCAAGCGCGTGGCTAAAGACGACAAAGTGCGGTGGACAGTGTGGATTGAGGCTGGTTCGGTGGATACCGGACTCGACGCAGTCGAATGGGCACGCCGTGCGGCAGGCGAGGGCGCTGGTGAAATCCTGCTCACATGCATCGATAGAGACGGAACGGGGCAGGGGTACGACCTTGAGCTTTTGCGGCAACTGTGTGCTGCGGTTAAAGTACCTGTCGTGGCATCCGGAGGGGCATCGAAGTACCAGGATTTCCTGGAAGGAGTAAATGCAGGGGCAAGGGCAGTTTTGGCGGCGGGAGTTTTTCATCGTGGCGAAATCGAGATTGGAGCGCTCAAAGATTATTTGTATGAACAAGGGGTGGAGGTAAGAAGATGATAGTACCAAGCATAGACATTCTGGATGGAAGGGCAGTCCAACTTCGGGGCAACAAGTATCCGAAGCTCGATGTGGGAGATCCTGAAGCGCTGGCCGATAAGCTCGGGGTTGCAGGGGAGATCGCAATCGTAGACCTAAACGCTGCGCTGGGCCAGGGGGACAACAAGGCATTAATCAAGAGAATCCTAAGTAAGCATGAGTGTAGGGTTGGAGGCGGTATCCGGAATAAGGATGTCGCGCTCGAATACTTAGATGCAGGAGCTCGAAGGATAATGATAGGCACTATGGCTACGCCGGAGTTTTTGTCCCAATTTCCGGCTTCCAGGCTCATAGCGGCGCTCGACATCAAACAGGACAAAATCATGGTCGAAGGATGGAAACGGGAAACTGAAAACACCTTGGAGTCGCGCATTGAGGAGCTTTCTCCTTATGTTTCAGGCTTTCTTGTCACTTTTATAGATCGTGAAGGCGCCATGTCCGGGCTGGACATGGAGAAGGCCAAGAAACTTATCGATATTGCCAAGGGCAAATGGATTACCTTTGCAGGAGGGGTCCCTGGTGGTGTAGAAGGCGTATCCGAGATAGCGAGCCTCGATGCCATGGGAGCTGATGTCCAGGCGGGTACGGCACTTGCCACAGGAGAGCTGGGGCTTGCCGAGGCTTTTAGTGCGCCACTTAAGAGTGATAGACCGGATGGCCTTTGGTTGACTTTGGTCTGTGATGAAGCAGGAAGGCTTTTGGGTCATGCCTATTCGGACTTAGAAAGCCTTTCGTTGGCTTTTGGCCGCAAAGTAGGGGTGTATCACTCAAGAACGCGAGGACTTTGGGTAAAAGGGGAGAGCTCGGGCGACACGCAAGAACTCGTAAGGGCTCAAGTGGACTGCGACAGGGACTGTATACGGTTTACCGTAAAACAGAATGGGAAAGGGTTTTGCCACCTTGGCAGGCGCAACTGTTTTGACGATGGCTATGGTATAGAAAAGTTGTCGAGGACGGTAACGGCTCGCAAGAGAACGGCACCTGAAGGGTCATACACAAAGCGACTTTTTACAGATCCTGAGCTCCTCGGGCCTAAGTTGCGGGAAGAATCTGACGAACTTGCAAAGACCAAAACGGCGCAGGAAGCTGTACTTGAGGCGGCAGATGTTATTTATTTCGCTTTGGTAAAAACAATTAAAGAAGGTGGAAGCCTTGCGGACATAGAAGCGGAGCTGGAAAGGCGCTCGTACAAGGTACAGCGGAGGCCAGGGAATGCGAAGCCAGGATATGGCGAAAAAGAGGAAGGCGAACAATGGTGGGGAATTCACTAAAGAGAATTGCGTT